>NZ_JBJJLN010000098.1:0-9180 GCF_046230725.1 Pseudomonas sp. KCJK9000
ACCGTGCGCAAATCCCACAGGTACAATTGGCCCGAAACAAACGTAGGAGCGAGCGCAGCTCGCGATGCGCCGCGCGGGCGGCGCTCGATCTCATAGACGCCAAAAAACTCCAGCCCTACTCTCAAGCCCTAACGCAATCCAAAAACAACAAAGGCAAAAGCCATGGAGCACCCGACTCGCCGCATCCTTATCGTCGAAGACGACCAGCGCCTGGCGGAACTCACTGCCGAATACCTTCAGGCCAATGGCTACGAAGTCGCCGTGGAGGCCGACGGCGCCCGCGCCGCCCGGCGTATAGTCGACAGTCAGCCTGACCTGGTGATACTCGACCTGATGCTGCCCGGTGAAGATGGCCTGAGCATATGCCGGCGCGTGCGCGGCCAGTATACCGGCCCGATTCTGATGCTCACCGCCCGCAGCGACGAGCTCGATCAGGTCCAAGGCCTGGACCTTGGGGCCGACGATTATGTCTGCAAACCGGTTCGCCCGCGCTTGCTGCTGGCACGGATCCATGCCTTACTGCGACGCAGCGAAAGCCCAGACGCCAAACGTCAGGCGCTTACCTTCGGTGCGCTGCGCATCGACAACCGCCTGCGCGAAGCCTGGCTCGGCACGCAGCCCATAGAGCTGACCAGTGCGGAATTCGACCTGCTTTGGCTGCTGGCCAGCAATGCTGGGCGGGTGTTGTCACGCGAGCAGATCTTCACAGCACTGCGCGGGGTCGGCTACGACGGCCAGGACCGCTCCATCGACGTGCGTATTTCCAGGATTCGCCCCAAGATCGGTGACGACCCGATCCATCCGCGGCTTATCAAGACGCTGCGAAGCAAGGGTTACCTGTTCGTCGGCGATGCACCATGAAGCATTCGATCTTCCTGCGTATATACGGAGGCATGCTGGCCGTACTGGTGTTAGTGGCGCTGCTCGGGGTGCTCAGCCTACATCTGGTCAACGAAGTACGCGCGGCCCAGCACCGTGAGCGCCTGGCCCAAGGCACATTCAGCCTGATGGCCGATAACCTCGCGCAGCAGAACACCACCGAGCGCAAGCGCTCACTGCTGATGTGGGAGCGCCTGCTGGGCGTGCCGCTGTCTCTGCAGCCCATGTCGGCCCGCACCCTGGAGGGTGGGCAGCGTGCGCGGTTGTATCGAGGCTTGGTGGTGGTGCAAAAAACCGGCCCGCACGCCGCCCTGGTGCTGCGTAAGGTGGGCCAGGAAGACCTGTTGCTGGTGGCGCAGGTCAAGCAGGTCAGCGAGCAGTTGGCGCGTGCCACCCTGTACCTTTTGGCCGATGAGCTGGTGCGCTACCCGGTTACCGAACAGCCGCAGCGCTTGGCAGAGCTGGCCCGAAGCAAAGGCTTCGGCTTTGGTGTGGCGCTGCAGCGCATCGAACGGGTTGGGCTAGATGATGATCAGCGTCGCCGGGTAGAGGAGGGTGACACGGTGATGGCCCTAGGCCGCGACGGTGATTCGGTTCGCGTGTTCGCAGGCCTGCCGGGCTCGCCGCTGGTGCTGGAAATCGGCCCGCTTCATCAGCTCAACCCCTATCCGCCGCAGTTGCTGATACTGATCACCTTCCTCGGCCTGTGCCTGATCGGCCTGGTGGTGTACTTGCTGGTGCGCCAGTTGGAGCGGCGGGTTTCAGGCATGGCGATCGCCGCCACACGGATTGCCCAAGGCAGCCTGGACACTCGCGTGCCGGCCGGCGATGCCGACTCCGTGGGGCACCTGGCTGCGGCCTTCAATGGCATGGCAGAGCACCTGCAGCGTTCGCTGAACATGCAGCGCGAATTGGTGCGCGCGGTGTCCCATGAACTGCGCACCCCGGTAGCGCGCCTGCGCTTTGGCCTGGAAATGATCGAAAGTGCCACCAGCGATCAGGCCCGTGCCAAGCATCTGGCCGGCATGGATGGCGACATTCAGGACCTGGACAAGCTGGTTGACGAGATGTTGACCTACGCCCGCCTTGAGCAGGGCGCCCCGGCACTGAAGTTTCAGCGTGTCGAGCTCGATGCCTTGTTCGACCGGGTGATCGAAGAGCTGGCGCCGCTCAACAGCCAGGTCCGATTGCTGCGTGGCCCCTGCCAAGCCAATGAAGGCTGCTGGGTCGAGGCTGAGCCGCGCTACCTGCACCGTGCACTGCAGAACCTGGTGAGCAATGCGTTGCGCCATGCCAGCAGCGAGGTGCGCGTGAGCTACCAGTTGGGCCAGCAGCGTTGCCGGATCGATGTGGAGGATGATGGCCCGGGCATTGCGCAAGGTTACTGGGACCGCATCTTCACGCCGTTCACCCGGCTCGACGACAGCCGCAGCCGCGCGTCTGGCGGGCATGGGCTTGGATTGTCGATCGTGCGGCGGATCATTTACTGGCACGCAGGCCGCGCCACGGTGGGGCGCAGCCAGGCGCTCGGTGGCGCCTGCTTCAGCCTCAACTGGCCCCGCGAACAGCCGCCGCAGTAAGGCTCAGACGCTGATCAGGCTAAGCAGGTGGCCGTCTTGCAGGCAAAACTGCCCGTCCACTTCGGTGCCCTGCGGCCATTGGGCTGACAGGTCGGTGAGCAAGCGCAGGCGCGCCAAGCCATCGGCGGACCATGCCAGTACCTCGGCGTGTTCGAAATAGAAGCGCTGCCGGGTCAGGGGGTAAAGCGCCTTGAACAGGCTTTCCTTGAGCGAGAAGGTCAGGGTGACGGTCAGGCCCATCTGCCCAGGGTCCAGGCGCTCGCATTCGGCGGGAGTCAGGATTTCGCCCATCAGCCGCGCGGCGCGCTCGTCATCGAGTAGCGCTTCCTGGTCCAGGCCCAGGCCGCGACAGGTGCCTTCGCTGGCCACCACAGCGGCTGCCCAGCCCTTGCCATGGGTGATCGAGCCACAGATGCCAGCGGGCCAGATCGGTGCGCGGTCTTCATGGCTGCCTGGTACGTAATCGCGGCCATCCAGGCGCTGCAGTGCGGCGCGGGCGCAGACCCGCCCGGCCAGGTATTCGGCCTGGCGCTTGGCAACCGAGCGCTGCAAGCTGGCGCTGGGCACGATACCTGCGCGTTGAAAATCGTCCACAGCAAGGCGGGCGGGGTCGAACGCACAACTGGCCAGAGCCGCACCAGGAAGCGGTCGCGGCAGAGGCCAGTGGTGCTGGAGCGGGGCACAGCAGGCGGGGTGATTGTTCATGGCCGCTATTGTAGCGGCCTGTGGGGCGCTACTTGAACACTTGCTTGAAGAATGCCTGCATGTCCGCCCAGGAGCTCTTGTCCGCTGCCTCGTTATAGCCGATGTCCGGCCCACCGTGTTCGCCGTGGCTCAGCCGATCGGCGTCGGGATTGGTGAAACCGTGTTTGGCACCGGCAATGCTGACGAACTGGTAGTTCACCTTGGCCGCATCCATCTCCGCCTTGAACGCGTCTACCTGCTGCTGTGTGACCATGCTGTCGTCAGCACCGTGCTCGACCAGTATATAAGCGCGAACCACACCAGGCTTGGTGACCGGCGTCTGGGTGGCCAGCGGGCCATGGAAGCTCACCACAGCGTCCAGCCTCGCGCCACGGCGCGCCGCATCGAGCACCACCTTGCCGCCAAAGCAGTAGCCGATGGCGCCAAGCTTGTGCCTGTCGGTGTAGGGCTGTTTTTTCAATAGGTCCAGCCCGGCATCGAAGCGCTTGGCCGCTTCGGCCGGGTCTTTGCTCGCCTCGGCCATGAATGCCTGGGCGTCCTGTGGGTGCTCGGTGTGCTTGCCTTCGCCATACATGTCGATCGCCAGCGCGCTGTAGCCCAGCGCAGCAAGGTCGCGGGCACGCCGCTTGGCATAGTCGTTGAGCCCCCACCATTCGTGCACCACCAGCACGCCCGGGCGCTCACCCTTGATGGCGTCGTCGTAAGCGTAATAGCCCATCAGCGCTGTGCCGTCGGCATCTTGATAGCGGATATCGCGGGTTTGCACTGCCGCTTGGGCGAGGGCGGCGCTGCACATCAGGGTCAGGGCCAGCAGGGCGCGCATGTTCACTACTCCTTGGTTTGCAGGCAGATCGTTCAGCTGTGGTTCAGTCAGGGTTCAGCCGCGGTTCAGGGCTCCCTGCTTACTCTAGCTTCCAGACCGCAACAGTGCCTTTATCTGGAGTATCACACCATGAAAACATTCCATTCCCTGCTCGCCGCCGTGGCCGTTTGCGCCGCAGGCATGACCTCGGTCCAGGCTGCCGATGACAACTTCGCCAGCCTGACCTACGGCCAGACCAGCGACAAAGTGCGCAAGTCTGGCTTGCTGCAGAGCAACACCGACCACCTCAATGCCGACGGCATCATTGGCAAGGACGATACCTGGGGCGTGCGCCTGGGTAAGATCAACGACCAGGGCCGCTACTACATGACCTATGACAACGTCTCGGGTGACCACAGCGGCGTCAAGCTGCGCCAGGAGAACCTGCTCGGCAGCTATGACCTGTTCCTGCCGGTGGGCGATACCACCAAACTGTTCGGCGGTGGCAGCCTGGGCATGACCAAACTGACTCAGGATTCGCCAGGGGCCAGCCGCGATACCGACTACGGGTATGCCGTTGGCCTGCAGGCTGGGGTCATTCAGGAGATCACCGATAATGCCTCGATGGAGCTAGGCTACCGTTACCTGCGCACCAATGCCGCCACCGAGTTGGGTGCCAGCGGCGGGCCGAAGGAGGGCACCCTGCGCCTGACCAGCAGTGCACAAACCTACCTGGCCGCAACTTACAAGTTCTGACCGGCGAGCCGAGTTATCCTGTACTGTCCTGTTCGCGGGTAAACCCGCTCCTACAGCGATCCCCTGTAGAAGCGGGTTTACCCGCGAACAGGCCCATACAGGCACATACCAAAGGAGCCTTGCATGAAATTGCTGGTGGTCGAGGACGAAGCCCTGCTGCGGCACCACCTCCACACCCGTCTGGGCGAAAGCGGCCATGTGGTCGAGGCCGTGGCCAACGCCGAGGAGGCCTTGTATCAGGCCGAACACTTCCATTTCGACTTGGCCATCATCGACCTTGGCCTGCCCGGCATCAGCGGGCTTGAGCTGATCGGCCGCCTGCGCAGCCTGGGCAAGGTCTTTCCCATCCTCATACTCACCGCCCGCGGCAACTGGCAGGACAAGGTCGAAGGCCTGGCCGCCGGTGCCGACGATTACCTGGTCAAACCGTTCCAGTTCGAGGAACTCGAGGCGCGTCTGAACGCCCTGTTGCGCCGTAGCAGTGGCTTCACCCAGTCGACCATTGCCGCCGGCCCGCTGCTGCTGGACCTCAACCGCAAGCAAGCGACCTTGGATGAGCAACCCTTGGCACTGACCGCGTACGAGTACCGGATTCTCGAATACCTCATGCGTCACCACCAGCAGGTCGTGGCCAAGGAGCGTTTGATGGAACAGCTCTATCCGGGTGACGAGGAGCGAGACCCCAATGTCATCGAGGTGCTGGTCGGCCGTTTGCGCCGCAAGCTCGAAGGTGATTGTGGCTTCAAACCGATCGACACGGTGCGCGGCCTGGGTTATCTGTTCACCGAGCGCTGCCGATGATCCGCTCGCTGCGGGTGAGGCTGATGCTCGCGGCGGCGGTGCTGGCGTTGCTGTTCATGCTGGCGCTGCTGCCGGCCTTGCAGAAAGCCTTCAGCCTGGCCTTGCAGGAATCGATCGAGCAGCGCCTGGCATCGGATGTGACAACGCTGATTTCCGCCGCCCGCATCGAGCATGGCCAATTGCAGATGCCCGATCTGCTGCCGGACGAGCGCTACAAACTGCCCTATACCGGCCTGTTGGGGTACATCTTCGATCGTGATGGCAACCTGGTCTGGCGCTCACGCGCAACCACTGACCGGCACATCAATTATCAGCCCCGCTACGACGGGCGCGGTAACGAGTTCGCCCGCATCCATCAGGACGATGGTGAAGAATTCTTCGTCTACGACGTCGAGATCAAACTGCTCGGTGGCCAGAGCGCCGCTTACAGCATCGTGGCGTTGCAGCCGGTCAGCGAGTACAAGGCCACGCTCAATGGCTTGCGCGAAAAGCTCTATCTGGGCTTTGGCGCAGCCCTGCTGGCCTTGCTGATGCTGCTGTGGGGCGGCCTGACCTGGGGCCTGCGCTCGTTGCGTCAGTTGAGCCTCGAGCTGGACCAGGTGGAGTCCGGGGCGCGCGATGGCCTGAGCGGCGAGCACCCTCGTGAGCTACTGCGCCTGACCCGCTCGCTGAACCGCCTGCTGAGCAGCGAGCGCGAGCAACGCGCCCGCTACCGCGATTCGCTGGGGGATCTGGCCCACAGCCTGAAAACGCCGCTGGCGGTATTGCAGGGCGTGGGCGAGAGCATGCAGCAGCGCGCAGGTGAGCGTGAGCAGGCCCGAGTACTGCAAAGCCAGATCGAGCGCATGAGCCAGCAGATCGATTACCAGCTGCAACGTGCAAGCCTGCGCAAAAGCGGCCTGGTGCGCCACAGCGTAGCGCTGTTGCCGGTGCTGGAGAGCCTCTGCAGCACCCTGGCCAAGGTCTACCGCGACAAGCAGGTGCAGGTTCTGCTGGATGTGCCTGCCCAGGCCCATGTGCCGATGGAGCAGGGCGCGTTGCTGGAGCTGCTGGGTAACTTGCTGGAAAACGCCTATCGGTTAAGCCTGGGGCAGGTGCGGGTGAGCCTTGAGCAGGCGCCAGGCACGCAGACCTTGTGCATCGAAGACGATGGCCCTGGGGTGCCGCCCGACCAGCGCGAGCGCATTCTGGAACGCGGTGAGCGCCTGGACCGTCAGCATCCAGGGCAAGGCATCGGATTGGCTGTGGTCAAGGACATCGTCGACAGTTATGACGCCGAGCTGACCCTCGATGAATCCGCGCTGGGTGGTGCCGCGTTCTGCATCAAGCTGCACGTGGACTGATCGGCCCTTCGGGCGGATTCCCGCCATATCCGCTGTACATTTCCCGCCATCGGGCGGAAATCCGCCATCCATTTTCAGAGAAATCGCCCCGTCGTTGGGCATGTATGCCCGTCAAACACGCGCTTTGCACCCAAGCTGGGCATTTTGGCATTGCCCTTGCTATGTCCATTGCCAGAGCCCAGCCAAGGCCGCTCGAACACAACGACAAATCCCTCCAGGTGCAGGAGGGTTAGCGATTCAGGTGCCCCACACCCTGGAAAAGGGTGGAGCCGGCACACTTGAGGAAAATGAGCCATGACGACACGTCAGCCGCTGTACAAATCACTGTATGTCCAGGTGTTGGTAGCCATCACCATCGGCATCCTGCTCGGCCACTTCTACCCGGAAACCGGCGTCGCCCTCAAACCTTTGGGTGATGGTTTCGTCAAACTGATCAAGATGGTCATCGCCCCCATCATCTTCTGTACCGTGGTCAGCGGCATCGCCGGCATGCAGAGCATGAAGTCGGTCGGCAAGACTGGCGGCTACGCGCTGTTGTACTTCGAAATCGTCTCCACCGTCGCGCTGATCATCGGCCTTGTAGTGGTCAACGTGGTGCAGCCAGGCGCTGGCATGCACATCGACGTCAGCACCCTGAACGCCAGCAGCGTGGCCGCTTACGCCGCTGCCGGTGCGCAGCAGACCACGGTTGGCTTCTTGCTCAACATCATCCCTAGCACCGTGGTGGGCGCTTTTGCCAACGGCGACATCCTGCAAGTGCTGATGTTCTCGGTGATCTTCGGCTTCGCGCTGCATCGCCTGGGCAGCTACGGCAAGCCAGTACTGGACCTGATCGACCGCTTCGCCCATGTGATGTTCAACATCATCAACATGATCATGAAGCTGGCGCCGGTCGGTGCCTTTGGTGCAATGGCCTTCACCATCGGCCAGTACGGCGTGGGTTCGCTGGTGCAGCTGGGTTACCTGATGGCGTGCTTCTACATCACCTGCCTGCTGTTCGTGCTGGTGGTGCTGGGCGGTATCTGCCGTGCCCACGGCTTCAGCGTCCTCAAGCTGATCCGCTACATCCGCGAAGAGCTGATGATCGTGCTGGGTACTTCTTCTTCGGAATCGGCCCTGCCACGCATGCTGGCCAAGATGGAGCGCCTGGGTGCCAAGAAGTCGGTCGTCGGCCTGGTTATCCCGACCGGCTACTCGTTCAACCTTGACGGTACTTCGATCTACCTGACCATGGCCGCGGTGTTCATCGCCCAGGCCACCGATACCCACATGGACATCACCCACCAGATCACCTTGCTGCTGGTGCTGCTGGTGGCGTCCAAAGGGGCTGCCGGTGTGACCGGTTCGGGCTTCATCGTCCTCGCCGCCACCCTGTCGGCCGTTGGTCACCTGCCGGTCGCAGGCCTGGCGCTGATCCTGGGTATCGACCGCTTCATGTCCGAAGCCCGCGCCCTGACCAACCTGGTTGGCAACGCCGTAGCCACTGTCGTGGTTGCCAAGTGGGTCAAGGAAATGGACGACGACAAGCTGGCCTCGGAGCTCGCTTCTGGTGGTGCACCACTGGAAATGAACCTGCCGACCGACGACTTGGGCGTTGCGGAAGTACCGGTTCGCTAAGACTTGCGCGGTAAAAGAAAAGGCGACCCTCGGGTCGCCTTTTTCGTGCCTGGTTATTCGACGCGGGTTTCGCCGCTGTACACCAACACCGCCCGGCAGCGCCGGCACAGATAGCGCCGCCCCTGGCGTACCAGCTTGTGGCGTTGGGCGGTGAAGGGGAAATCACTTTCCGGGCATGGGCACCGGTAGATGTAACGGGTCACCACCCGGCGCTCGACGGCATAGTTGTGGCAGCGATTGGGCGGGAGTTCGTACACGCCGCGCATGATCAGCTGCCATTCCTCACCGTGGGCCTGGATACGGTCGCCGAACAACTGATGAGCCACCAGGTGCGCCACTTCATGGGCCACCGTCTGGCGCAGGAAGTCGTCCTGGTTCTCTCGGTACAGTTGCAGATTGAAGCGCAGCCGGTTTTCGTGCAGGTGGGCAACGCCGGCCTTCTGGCCGCGAAGTTTGAAATTGACTTCCGGGCGCGGGAAAGGCCGCTTGAAAAAGGCTTCGGCTTGCTGGTAACAGGTTTCGACGCGTTGTTTGAGCAGCTCGGGCATGGCGGGGCGGTTCTCCTGGCCGGGCATTATGCCGCAAGCATGGCCAGCCTGCCGAGCCACCGGTCAGCAGGCAGACAAAGGCCGCCTTGCGGCGTAATGCTGTTCACTTAAGCCTAGAGGCTCGGCGTGAGCTCTTCGGTGAGGCGCAG
>NZ_JBJJLN010000099.1:0-8950 GCF_046230725.1 Pseudomonas sp. KCJK9000
AAGTAGGAACTACAGAGATTCGCAGGTACGTCCCCAGGACGGATCAGCACACAGAATTTCTTGACGACCATAGAGCATTGGAACCACCTGATCCCATCCCGAACTCAGCAGTGAAACGATGCATCGCCGATGGTAGTGTGGGGTTTCCCCATGTGAGAGTAGGTCATCGTCAAGATTCAAACAAAAAGCCCCTGTCTGCATTGCAGACAGGGGCTTTTTCTTTTTTAGACAAGGGTGCAACCCAACCCGTCTCGCTTCTAAACAGCGCGCTGTTTGTTCAGGTAGTTTCTAATCACCCGTGCGCCGTTATTCAGGTGCTGCTGCAACACACCCACTGCCTCCTCGACCTGCTTGGACGCAGCAGCGTCCACAAGGGCATTATGATCGTCCTGAGTGAGCTTGCCCAAGCCCATGGACGATAGGTGGAAACGCAAGAAACGCTCTTCTTCGTTCAGCTCGTTCTCGATCAAGCGCAGCAGTTTTTGATTGGAGGCCTTGCTATAGAGCGTCATATGCAGCAGCCGATTGAGACGGCCGATTTGCGCATGACTGGTTTCGTGTTCCAGCTGCTCTATGTAGCTACGAGCGCTAGCTATGTCGCTTTCCTCAAGCAACGGTATCGACTGGCGCAGCGCTTGGCTTTCAAGGAGTACGCGCAGCTCATAGGTGTCGACCGCGTCCTCACCAATCAACGGGGCAACGACTGCCCCTTTGTGCATCTCTACTCGCAGTAACGACTGTGCTTCCAATTGGCGGAGCGCCTCGCGCACAGGCATGCGGCTGACGCCATATAAGTCAGCAATTTCCTGCTGGCGAACGGCGGTGCCAGGTGGCAAGCGACCATCAACGATGGCGTTGCGTAGGCGCTCTTCAATCACGCTGCGGGCCAGGTGGGGTGATAGCTGCTCGCTAGCTAGCACATTACTGAGTTTGATTTTCTCAGCCAAAGAACGCCTCGACTATAAAAGTTGGATCCAATAAGCCGCATTATAGGCAGGGAGCCTCAGCAAACGCAGCTGCACTCATCAACGATCCAACGCAGGCTGTAGTAGGGGGTGAATAACCATAAAGTAATATAGCTCCAAGTCGCAGACGGGATGATTGCATGGTGCCATTGTCTTTTAAGTGAACAGGCCCCACCATCGCTGCTTTGGAATGAACTGAACAGGGCCTAGCAAGTGGCGTTCACTTGGCTACTCAAAACCGCAGTGCGACGTCTCGGCCTAGCCCTGCTGATGGGTACTCTGCTGCTGAGCGGCCTGAATGCCGATTGGGACTTTGCCGAGATCAGCCGCAAATCCCAGGCACTGTACGGGCCTTTGGGTGCTGGCAAGGGCCGTATCGATGCCTGGCAGCGGTTGATGGCCACACAAAGCCAGGGGAGCGAGATGCAGCGCCTGCAAGTGGTTAACCAGTTCTTCAACCAGCAGCTGCGTTATGTCGAGGACATCGACCTTTGGCATGAAGTCGATTACTGGGCTACCCCGATTCAAGCGCTGATCAAAGGTGCAGGCGACTGCGAGGACTACGCCATCGCCAAATACTTCAGTTTGCGGCGTATGGGCATACCCAGTGAAAAACTGCGCATCACCTACGTCAAAGCCCTGCGCCAGAACCGCGCGCATATGGTACTGACCTATTATTCAAGCCCGCAGTCACAACCGCTTGTACTGGACAGCCTCATGGATGCGATCAAGCCTGCCAGCCAGCGAACCGACTTGCTGCCGGTATACGCCTTCAATGGCGAAGGCCTGTGGCTGACGGGCGCTACCGGCAACAAGAAAGTGGGTGATACCAAACGGTTGTCCCGTTGGCAGGATTTGCTGAAGAAAATGCAGGCCGAAGGGTTCCCGGCCGAACCGGTTTACTGAAGGAGCACAGATGTCACTGTTCAAACAATTGCTGTTGGCCATTTGCCTGTTCCTGATAGTCGCGTTCAGCGGCAGTTTCATGGTCAGCCTGGAAAGCTCGCGCAGCCAATACGTCAACCAGTTGCGGTCCCACGCTCAGGACGCAGCGACAGCCTTGGCCTTGTCGCTGACGCCGAACATTGATGACCCGGCAATGGTCGAGCTGATGGTCAGCTCGATCTTCGACAGTGGCTACTACGCCAGCATCAAGGTCGTGGACCTTGAATCCAATGCCGTGCTGGTGGAGCGGCATGCCGAGCCCGACCCTGGAGGTGTACCGGCGTGGTTCATCCACTTGATAGGCCTGGAGGCTGCTGGCGGCGATGCAATCGTCAGCCGCGGCTGGCAGCAGGCTGCTCGCGTGGAAGTCATCAGCCACCCGATGTTCGCGATTGCCAAGCTGTGGCAGAGCGCCTTGGGCAGCCTTGGTTGGTTACTGCTGTGTGGCGTTGCAAGCGCGGTGCTTGGTGCGCTTTTGCTGCGCCGTCAATTGCGTCCGCTGGATTATATGGTCGAGCAATCCCATGCCATCGCACGGCGTGAATTCCTCAGCCTGCCAGAACTGCCGCGCACACCTGAACTGGCTCGTGTGGTGCAGGCCATGAACCAGATGGTGGAGAAGCTCAAAGCGCTGTTTACCGAGCAGGCCGAGCGCAGTGAGCGGCTGCGCGCCGAGTCCTACCAGGACAGCCTCACAGGGCTTTCCAATCGGCGCTATTTCGAAATGCAGTTGGCGGCACGGGTCAGCAATATGGAAGAGGCCCGCTCTGGCTACCTGCTGCTGCTGCGCGTGCAGGACCTGGTAGGGCTCAACGCCCGCCTGGGTGGCCAGCGTACCGACCAACTGCTGCAGGCGGTAGGCGAGCAACTGCGGCGTACTTGTGCCAATTTCCCAGAGACTAATGACCTGATCTCTCGCAGCCGTGGCGGCGAGTTCGCCGTTCTGGCACCTGGTATGGTCCACGAAGAGGCCGTGCAGCTTGCTCAGGCGTTGGAGGCCACGCTGCAAAGTTTGCATGTGACCGGGGCTAGTGACGTCGACCCGGTGGCCTGCATCGGTCTTGCACCCTTTACCCCTGGCGATGCACCCCAAGCGTTGCTGAAACTGGCGGACGAAGCCCTGGCCCGGGCCGAGAACCAGCCCACTCCTGGGTGGGTGTGCCTTGAGCAAGGCGTTGCCGCGGTGGCAGGTGATACCCAGCATGGCTGGCATACACGACTGGACCAAGCGTTCGCCAACGGGCAGTTCGAACTGTTCTTCCAACCTGTGGTGGATGCCAATCAGACCGACCACATCCTTCACTATAAGGTGATCTCGCGCCTTCACGATGACCAAGGCGAGGCACTGCCAGCCGGCCGCTTCTTACCATGGCTGGAGCGTTTTGGCTGGATGCCGCGGCTTGATGTGCTTGTGCTGGAGAAGGTGCTGGCTCATTTGCAAACCCACAACCACGTCCTGGCGCTGAACCTTTCGGCCGCCACTTTGGCCGACCCTGCTGCCTTGCAGCGCGTTTATGAATTGCTGGGTCAGCATGCTGCTTTGGGCGCTCGATTGATCTTCGAGATCGGCGAAGAGCAGTTACCTGAGCATGCCACCCTGGAGAACATTACCCGGCGCTTGCATGGCCTGGGCTTTGGCCTGGCGCTGCAGCGTTTCGGCGGCAGGTTCAGCATGATTGGCAACCTGGCACACTTGGGCCTGGCCTACCTAAAGATCGACGGCAGTTATATCCGCAATATCGAACAGGAGCAGCACAAGCGCCTGTTCATCGAAGCTATCCAGCGTGCTGCGCACAGTATCGACCTGCCGTTGATCGCCGAGCGCGTAGAAACCGAAGGTGAACGCCGCATTCTTGTGGAAATGGGCGTGGGCGGCGTGCAGGGGCAATTGGTCGGTGAGCCGGCCCCCTGGCATTGACCCCAGCGGCGGCGCAGTAGCCCCCTGACGGCACGCCTCAGGGGGCGGCTCAGATCAGCCCGCTGTCCTCATCCTCTTGGATCAGGTTGTTCAAGCTGCCCAGCGCCATGCGCGCTGTTGAGCGGTTGAGCAGCTTAGCCTGGGCACCAGGTGGCAGGTCGGTGATGCTGATCACACCCTTGGTGGTCAGCACCTCGATCAAATCCTCCAGCACGCGAATCATGTCCAGGTCGCTCTGTTTCAGCTGACGCAGGCTGTTCTCGACCACATCATCGGCAAACCATTCGAGGATATCGGTATGGTCGGCCGCGAGGATTTCCGTGTACTCGGCATAGGGGGCAGCTTCTACCCGCTGCAACTGGCCGTCGGCGTTGCGTTGCACGTAGAACATAGCGTCATCCCTCGTCACGATGGTTCCTTATTGGTTATCCGCAGCATAGGCAAAGTTCACCGGGCAGGTTAGGCCCGGTGCATGAGTATGCGCTGTGAAAGGGAACTGGAAAAGCCACTCTACGGTAGCCATCCCTGGCCACCGTAGAGGGGATATCAGTGATCGACCTTGATGGTCGGGTCTGCACCACTGATCAACGAGTTGACCGTGGTATTCGACCAGTTAACACCTTCGAGCTTGATGGTCACGTCGGCGCTGCCGCCAGCATTGAGTTTGCCTTCTGTGCTGACTTGCAAGGTGGACGTGCCGTCTGCCGTGGTGGTGATCTTCAAGTAGTTGTCGATGGTGCTGGCTGTCTCGCCCTGCAGCAGGTCGCGCAGGTCCAGACGGTCACCTTCACTGGCTTTGAAGTCCTTGATCACGTCGTTGCCAACGTCACCCGCCTTCCATACGAACAGGTCGGCACCGCTGCCGCCGATCAGGATGTCGTTACCCTGGCCGCCGATGAGGGTGTCGTTGCCACTGCCACCGAGCAGGATGTCATTGCCCTTGCCGCCATCGAGGTAATCGTTGCCACCCTGGCCGAAGATGATGTCATTGCCTGCCCCACCCATGAGCGTGTCACTGCCGTCATTGGCCCCGGAAATGTCGAACTCGGTGTAGTGCTCGCTGACGTACTTGTGCATCGCCCGCGCGTCTACGTCACCGATGTCGACCCCAGTCTTGCCGGCGACATAGGCCTGGATGGCCTCGACACCCGTACCTGCAATAGACGGGAAGGTCACCAGGTCGCCGAAGATGATGTCATTGCCGTCACCCCCGTTCACCGTATCATTGCCTGGCAGAGTGGCTTCGGTATGGCCCAGGATGGCATCGGCGAGCTTGCTCGGGTCGATGTTGGTCTGAGGCTTGCCATCAGTGTCGTACGGCTTCAGATCGTCGGTGTTGACACCGCTGTTCAGGCCGATTGCTTCTACACCCGAGAGCGCCGAGAGGATTTTGAAGCTTTCCAGCGAGTTGCTCAGGGTGGCGTCGTTAGTAGTGCTACCGGTACCCGCGCGGGTCGACATCTCGTAGGTACCGTCACCCTGGGCGTGTAGCGTGCCGGTTTCGTAGGTTCTCCAGTTGCCATAGACGTTCTTGTACTGGACCGTGATCGACCCGTCGGTTTGGATGGACACTCGGGTGGTGCTGTCCACGGTAGCGTTGGTAAGCGAATCACCCAACTTGTAGTTGACCGAACTCAGGTAGTTGTCCAGCGTGACGCTGCTGTAGCCCAGGGTCGGGTTGGTCTTCTCACCAGTCTGGTAGTAAGTCGGTTGGCCATCGGTAATGAAGAATGTCTGATTGCTGCCAGTGCTACCTGCATTCTTGAGCGCCTGGAACCAGTTGGCAGTGGTTTTGAAGGCATCTTCATAGTTGGTGCCGCCGCCCGACTGAAGGGTGTTCAGGGCCGACAGCAAGGTCTTGAGGCCCGCATCGTTGAGGGTGACCGACACATTGCTCTTGACCTGGGTCGCGAAATCTACCAGCAGAATATTGACCACACCCGACTGGGCGCCTTTGACGCTAGCTGCCAGTGTCTTGAATACCGATTCCAGCGACGACTTGGCCGCATCCACACCAGAGGATCCCATCGAGCCCGAGGTATCGACGATGAACGCGATGTTGTAGTTCTGCCCCGGCACCACGTGCAGGCCATTGACGTCCGACACAATGATGTCGTTGCCATCGGTGCCGGTGAGGGTGTCGTTTTCTGCCGACAGGTTACTGGTGGTGTAGGCCTGTGGGTAAACCGTGACTTTGAACGTGCCCTCGGTGGTCGCCGTGCTGCCGCCAACGCTTTCGCTCGAGGTCGAAGATACCTTCACATCGAACTGGCCTTGGTAGTAGGCCGGTGGCTTGATGGTCAGGCTACCAAGGTTCCAGCCAGTGACGTCCACTGCAGCGCTGCCCACGGTGATGGTATGGCCAGCGCTGTCGGCCAGCACCGAGCCTGCCGGGATACCGGAAAGCTTGACGCTGAGGCTCTCGGAGCCATCCGTGTCGGTGAGCGCGGTGCTGATGCTCACGAGCTTGATCGGCGCGCCGTTCTCGCCACCTTCGTTGAGCTTGTAGCCATCGTAGTAACCAGCACCGTTGCTGCCATGCAGGTCGGATACGGTTACACCGGTGTTGGCCAGCGCAGCGACGTTGGGGTACATCGGAATGTTGGCGCTGTTCAGGTCAGTGACTGCACCGCTGCCCACCTGAATGTTGACATCCAGGCTACCTGGCCCTGCCTGGTTGGCGCTGTAGATCTCCAGGGTGTAGTAGCCACTGGTGGTCGGCGTGAAGCTGCCAGTGATCTTGCCGCTGGCCGAGCCCCAGGTCGCTCCCGCTACGTTGTTACCGCCAACGACGATCTGCAGGCTGTCGTCAGCGGTGCCGCTGAAGGTATAGGTCTTGCCGGCTTCCAGGTAGATCAGCCCGGAGGTCTTGGAACCTGAACCGGGGGTGATGGTGGACGAGGTATCGACCGTATTGACCAACTCGCTCTTGCTGGCGTTGCCAGAGTTGGCAAAGACGTTCTTCAGCGCGTCACCCGTAATGCCATTGCCATTGGTGCCCAGGCCAGTGAGGCTGGTCCAGGTTTGCTTGGTCAGGCCCAGAGACTCGACGTTGTTGTTGCCGATGCTCAGGGACGGGGCGTCAGCCACAGGCCTGATATCGACCTTCAGCGTCGCTTCACTGCCCGCATCCTTGCCGTCGGTAGGCGTGTACTTGATCTGTGCATAGTCAGCCTGCTTGTTGCCCACGCCGGTACCGCCATAGGCATCCACACCCGACTGATTGGCAAGCGGCACGAACTTGAGCTTGCCAGCGGCGATGTCGGCCTGGCTGATGGTCTGGCCAGCTTTGACGTCGGTCCAGGTGGAGCCTACCAGCAGTTTGAGGTTCCCGGCATCCGGTAGCTTGGTGATGGTCACACCCAGGCTGCTCAGTGGCGAGTCGACATCACTAACGTTGAAGTCGCTCCAGCCCAGCACGAGGTCGGTGTCCTCGGTACCAGTGACCGCGCCCCCGGTTGTGGTCGGCGCATCGTTTACGGCAATCACGTTCACCGTGGTGGTGGCGACGTTGGAGGTGTTCACACCATCGGTCACTGTCACCGTGATGGTGCGTGGCGTGGTGCTTGGGTCCTCACTGCTGTTGATGAAGGTGATGTTCTTCAACGCCTGGATGTAGTCAGCCAGCGACGCGGTGCCGCTCAGGGTCAGTACCACCTTGCCATCAGTGCTGTTGGCGTTGATGGTGATGCCATTGACGCTGTTGCCCAGGTTCAGCGCATCGCCCGGCTGACGGTTGGTCAGGGTAACCGTAGCGCCGGTCAGCATCGAGCTGTCGTAGTCGGTGATGCTCAGGTCGACATCGCCGATGGACACACCCTTGCCGTTCTCGGTGAAGGTGGTCTGGTAGTCCGCGCCAGTCTTGCCGCTGGAGTCGTTGGCATCCAGGTCCAGTACTGGGGCGGGTTCGAAGATGACCGTGGTTGCGCTCCCGGCGCTACCGCTGATGGCCAAGTTCTCGAAGTTGCCGCCACTGGCCGAGTCGATCTTGACGGTGAATTGCTCGGTGCCCTCGGTAACGTTGTCCTTGATCGTCGGGATGCTGAAGGTCGCAGACGAACTGTTGGCCTTGATCACCACGCTGACCACGCCAGTGTAATCGGCACCGTTGGTGGCGGTGCCGCTGTAGCTCAGTTTCACGGTGACGTCGGTTTGCGCAGGGTTGGTGAGCGACAGGGTGTAGGTCGCGGTACCGCCCTCAGCCACCGCAGCAGTGCCGTTGATGCTCAGTGTGGTGGTCTGAATGGTATCGGTGACGGCAGTGACCGCCGCCGTGTCGCTGACGGTCAGTTGCTCGAAGTTGCCACCGCTGGTGCCGGTAATCTTGGCCGAGACGTTACCTGCATCGATGTACACATCGTCTGCCGGGGCAGGGACGGTGACGGTGCCGGAGGTCTTGCCAGCAGCAATGTTGATTACCGCGCCGTTGCTCAGCGTGACGGTCATGTCGGTACCAGCCTTGTTGGTCAAGGTGGCGGTGTAGGTGATCTGACCACCTTCAGCGACAGTTTGCGTGGCGCTCAGGCTCAGGCCTGTGTTGTCGATGGTGTCGGTGACCTTGGTTTCGATGAACGCCCCGTCGGTAACCAGCTGCTCGAAATCACCGCCTGTAGAACCAGTGATATTGACCTTCAGTGTGCTGGCATCGATGTACGGATCATCGGCTGGCGCGTTGATGGTCACGCTGCCTTCGCTCATGCCTTTGCCGATGGTGATGACTTCCCCATTGCTCAGGGTGATCTTCATTTCGGTGCCAGCTGGGTTGGTCAACTTGGCGGTATAGGTGATCTGGCCGCCTTCGGCAACGGTCGGTGTGGCGGTCAGGCTGAGGCCGGTGGTGTCCTTGGTGTTGGCGCCATCGACAACCGTGGTGCTTGGTGTGCCGGTGGTAACCAGTTTCTCGTAGTTGCCGCCAGTGACATTGGTGATGCTGTTGGTCAGCGGGGCATTGGTGTTGTAGACGTTGTTCGGTGCGGTGTAGTTGACCGACCCGCTGGTCTCGTTCACGCCGATGGTGATGGTCTGGCCGTTGGCCAAGCTGATCACCAGCGGTTTCTCCGTCACAGGCGCGGTCACGGTGGCGGTGTAGGTCACAACGCCGCCCTCGGTCACGCTCGGGGTG
>NZ_JBJJLN010000100.1:0-8883 GCF_046230725.1 Pseudomonas sp. KCJK9000
ACTGGTATGTAATAAGTGTTGTTGCGTCATGCGTCGAGGCGGAGGCCAGCAAATCCCGCAGGAATAATTGGCCCGAAACAAACGTAGGGGCGAGCGCAGCTCGCGATGCGCCGCGCGGGCGGCGCTCGTTCCGCGAACCACCACAAATCCCAAGGCATACACCGGACAAAAAAATCCCGCTCACATCGGCCACTGGTGCCAACGTGAGCGGGCGTGTCCCGCAATGTCTCAGGCAATGGGAATTCAGGCGAACGCCGGCACCACTTCCTTGATGAACAGCTCCAGCGACTTTTTCTTCTCGGCGTGGGGCAGGCTGTTGTCGCACCAGAAGCTGAACTCATCGACACCCAGCTCTTGGTAGTACTTGATTCGGGCGATGATCTCTTGCGGCGTACCGATCATGGTGTTCTTGCGAATATTGTCCAACTGGAATGCCGGGACTTCGGCGAACTTCGACTCAGGGCTTGGCTCCAAGAAGCCGTTGACCGGGGTGGTCTTGTTGCCGAACCAGGCGTCGAAGGTGCGGTAGAAGCGTGAGATGGCCTGGGCGCCGATCTTCCAGCCATCGGGCTCAGATGGGCTGTGGACATGGGTGTGGCGCAGTACCATCAATTGCGGCCGAGGAACGTCGGGGTTGTTGTCCAATGCGGCCTGGAACTTGTTCTTCAGGTCCAGCACTTCCTCGTCGCCTTTCATCAATGGCGTGACCATGACGTTGCAGCCGTTGGCCACGGCGAAATTATGCGAGTCGGGGTCGCGAGCGGCGATCCACATTGGCGGCGTGGCGTTGAAGGGCTTTGGTACGCTGGTGGAGGTGGGGAATTTGTAGACCTCGCCCTCGTGGGCATAGTCGCCTTCCCAAAGCTTGCGCACCACCGGCACCATTTCGCGCAGGGCTTTGCCGCCATCGGTGGCTGGCATGCCACCTGCCATGCGATCGAACTCGAACTGATAGGCGCCCCGGGCCAGGCCCACTTCCATGCGGCCGTTGCTGATCACGTCGAGCAGGGCGCATTCGCCAGCGACGCGGATCGGGTTCCAGAACGGGGCGATGATGGTGCCGGCGCCCAGGCGAATTTTATCGGTACGTGCGGCCAGGTAGGCCAGCAGCGGCATCGGGCTTGGCGAAATGGTGTATTCCATGGCGTGGTGTTCGCCGATCCATACGGTGCTGAAACCGCCGTGCTCGGCCATCAGGGTCAGTTCGGTCAGATCTTCGAACAGCTGGCGGTGGCTGACCTGTTCATCCCAACGTTCCATGTGCACGAACAACGAAAATTTCATGGGGCTTTCCTCAACGCTTGTAATTGTCTGTCGCCAGGTTTGGCAGGCGCCAGGTGTCTCGATTCACAATAAGCTCAGGCAAATGCCGGCAGGCTGGCCATCTTGCCGCGGCAATAGATCATCGGCCGGGGTGCTTCCTCGGGGACGATCAGGTTATGTACCTTGCCAACCATGATGGCGTGGTCACCCCCTTCATACTCACGCCACAGTTCGCACTCGATGACGGCGGTGGCGCCAGCCAGGATCGGGTTGCCCAGTTCGCTCAGGCTCCACTCGATGCCGCTGGCCTTGTCTTTGCCTTTCTTGGCGAACGCGTAGGCTTCGGCCTGCTGCTCACCGGAGAGCAGGTGAATGGCGAAGCGCTTTTGCTTGATCAGTACGGGGTAGGAGTCGGAAGTGTAGTTGGGGCAGAACAGCACCAGCGGTGGGTCCATCGACAGGGAAGAGAACGCACTGGCGGTCAGGCCGACGACCGAGCCGTCGTCGTCCAGGGTGGTGATGACGGTAACGCCGGACGGGAAAGAGCCCAGGACGTTCTTGTAGACGGTTGCGTCAATCATCGGAAGTACCTCTAAAAGGCTGCGGCGGTCCGCGGTTTTTATCGTTGATGTGTCTGATGGTATACCGTAATACCTATTTTGCAAGCGGAATTTTCTAAGCGCACATTTAACGATGAGCGGCTCAAGGCCCCGTAAACCTTGGCTTTGAGCGGTGAGTCGGTTTGTCGCAGGCGCTGCGCAAGGGGTGCAGATAGCATTTTTTGCTACGGATCAGTGTTGTCAAAAGTTTGGAATACCATAATATGGTCCGCAGCTGAGAGGCCGCCTAGATGCGGTTTCCTTACAACGATAAAAACGACCTTTCGAGCTGAAACCTATGTCCCAACCGTCGTCGCAACACCAGTTTGTCGAGAATCACACGGTCGATTACGTTCCACCTGCCGAGCGCCATGGGAAGGCGCGTGACCTATTCACCCTCTGGTTCAGTACCAACATCGCGCCACTGCCAATCGTCACCGGCGCCATGGTGGTCCAGGTGTTCCACCTGAACCTTTTGTGGGGGTTGGTCGCAATCGTGCTCGGGCATCTGATCGGAGGCGTGTTCATCGCCTTGGCCTCTGCGCAGGGACCGCAGCTGGGGATTCCGCAAATGGTTCAAAGCCGTGGCCAGTTCGGCCGCTACGGCGCGCTTTTGATCGTGTTCTTCACCGCACTTATCTATGTCGGCTTCTTCATCTCGAACATCGTGCTGGCGGGCAAGACCATCCACGGCATCGCCCCCAGTGTGCCAATGCCGGGTGCGATCGTGATCGGGGCGTTGAGCGCCACCGCCATCGGGGTGATCGGCTACCGCTTCATCCATATCCTCAACCGTATCGGCACCTGGGTGATGGGTTCGGCACTGCTGGCCGGGTTCATCATGATGTTCGCCCAGGCGTTGCCGGCCGACTTCTTGAGCCGCGGTGCCTTCAATTGGTCAGGCTTCATTGCCACGGTGTCGTTGGGTGTGATCTGGCAGATCAGTTTCTCCCCTTACACCTCTGACTACTCACGCTACCTGCCGCGGGAAGTCGGCATCGCCAAGCCATTCTGGGCGACCTATTTCGGCGCCACCCTTGGCACCATCCTGTGTTTCAGCTTCGGCACCATCGCCGTGCTGTGCGTGCCCGAAGGTGTTGATGCGATGGACGCGGTCAAGCAGGCCACCGGTTGGCTGGGGCCGATTCTGATGGTGCTGTTCCTGCTCAACATCATCAGCCACAACGCCCTCAACCTGTATGGCGCGGTGCTGTCGATCGTGACTGCGATCCAGACCTTCGCGGCCGACTGGACTCCCAGCATCAAGGTACGCGTGATCCTGGCGACGTTGATTTTGCTGGGCTGCGCGATGGTAGCCTTGAACGCTTCGGCAGGCTTCATCGGCCAGTTCATCGGCCTGATCCTGGCGCTGTTGCTGGTGCTGGTGCCTTGGGCTTCGATCAACCTGATCGACTTCTACCTGATCAAGAAGGGCCGGTACGATATCAAGTCGATCTTCCGTGCGGACGGGGGCATCTATGGTCGCTTCAACCACCATGCGATCATTGCCTACGCCTGCGGCATCCTGGTGCAGTTGCCGTTCGCCAATACCGCGCTGTACGTGGGGCCGTACTCCAACCTTGTCGAAGGCGCCGACCTTTCTTGGTTGTTCGGCTTGATCGTGACGGTGCCGCTGTACTATTGCCTGGCTACTCGCGGCCAGGCCGCCGAACAGGCAACAAGGATGGCCAGCGTCAACGACTGATTGGCGATGACGATCCAGCAAGGGCCGCTACGCGGCCCTTGCTGTTTATGATCAGACCTTGAACTGCGCCACCATGGTGTTCAGGTCCACCGCCAGGCGTGACAGGTCCTGCGCCGCAGCGCTGGTCTGGTTGGCCCCCGCCGATGTCTGCATCGCCAGGTCGCGGATGTTCACAAGGTTGCGATCCACCTCCCGTGCGACCTGCGCCTGCTCTTCCGAGGCGCTGGCGATCACCAGGTTGCGCTGGTTGATCGAAGCGATGGCCTCGGCGATCACTTCCAGCGCTTGACCAGCACCTTGCGCCACTTCCAGCGTGCCGTTTGCCCGGCCGCGGCTGGTGTGCATCGCCGATACCGCACGCTCGGTGCCATTCTGAATACCGGCAATCATCTGCTCGATCTCTGCGGTGGACTGCTGGGTGCGGTGGGCGAGGGCACGCACTTCGTCCGCCACCACTGCAAAGCCTCGGCCTGCCTCGCCTGCGCGGGCGGCTTCGATCGCCGCGTTGAGCGCCAGCAGGTTGGTCTGCCCGGCGATGGCCCCGATGACATCCAGCACCCGGCTAATCTCGTTGGCGTTGCTGGCCAGCTGCTCGATCTCGGTAGAGGTGCCGGTCACGTCATTGACCAGGTGCTCGATCGATGCCAGGGCCTGATTGACCTGCTCTTGGCCATCGCGGGTACTCTGGTCGGCGCCTTTGGAGGCGTCGGCAGTGGTCACTGCATTGTTCGCCACTTCTTCCACGGCAGCGGTCATCTGGTTGACGGCGGTGGCGGCCTGATCGATCTCTGCGCTTTGCTGATGCAGGCCGCGGCTGGTGTCTTCGGTGACAGTGTGTAGCTCCTCAGAGGCTGAAGCCAACTGGTCGGAGGAGGCGGCGATCTGGCGGATCGTGTCGCGCAAGCTGCGTTGCATACGGTTCAGGGCGCCTAGCAGCAAGGCGGGTTCATCATGGCCAACCACCTTTATGTCATGGGTCAGATCGCCCGTGGCTACCCGCTCGGCCACGGTCACGGCCTCGGCCAGCGGTACCACGATGCTACGGGTAAGCATTACGGCGATGCCTGCCAGTGCGAGCATGATCACCACCAGCGAGACGATAAGCGCCGTGAAGGCCTGGTCGGCCACATCACTGCTGCGTTGCGATGCGTCCTCGGCACCTTTGCTGTTGTAGCTGAGCAGGGCGCTCAAGGCTTTCATCATGGTGTCGGCATATTGGGTCAGAGGGCCGCTGATCTGTTGCCTGGCTTCGTTGACTTGGCCGGCGGCGATGGCTTGCATGACCTGCGACTGTAGGCCCGAATACTGCTGGTAAGCGGTAGTGAAAGCGTCGAAAAGGGCGCGGTCATCGGCGTCGATGATGGTGTCTTGGTAGTCTTTGAGGCCCGACTGAAGTTGCGCGTTGATGCCCTTGAGCATCTCGACATTGCGCTCGCGCTCTGCGGCGCTGTCATCCAGTGCGGCGCGCAATGTCACAGCGCGGGAACGGCCCAGGTTGGTGCTGATGTCACCCAAAGCAGCCACTGCGGGCATCCAGGTTATTCGTATCTCATCCGTGGCGGCGTCCATCTGCCGGGTTTCATAGAGAGCGACCAGGCCCATGATCAGGACCAGAAGGCCCAACAGGGCGAATACACCGGCAGCGCGAGTACCGATCCGCATATTCCGTAAATGCATGAAGTGCTCCTTGACGTTTGCAGGCAGGCGTCAAGAGCTTGGCCCAATGGCCGGGTCACCGGGTGGCGCCAGGCTCTGGATGCGCTGCAGATTTAGATGTGTGCCTCACCCTCAACGATCGTTTTTATTTAAATGATGCCACATGGCCATCATTATTGACCAGTCATTCAATTAACCGCCAACTTCTGTGAAATCCTTCATTTATTGACGGTTTTGTCAGGTTTTCGCTGTTTGGCGGCCACGTAGTCGAGCCTTATCGGTGTTCGCAATCATCGCGCCGCAAGCGATAGCGTAGCGGATGCCGGGCGCAGACGGGCAGTTAACACCAATAGCAGCACGGCACCGATGACCATCACTGCCCAGGCCCAGTGCAAGGAGCTGAGCTGGTCGCGCACAACGCCAGCCATTACCGGGACCGTGGCTGCAATCAGGTAGCCCCCTCCCTGGACGAATGCCAGCAAAGCCCCTGCCTGAGACGGCGACTGCGCATGGTCGAGGGTGACGATGAGCGAAAGCGGGAACAGCGCACCAATGCCAAGCCCTAGGCACAAGGTAGCCAATATCGCCAGCTCAAGGGGTGCGCTCATCAGGCAAGCCAACCCCAGGAGCACCAGCAGTATCACCGTTGCCAAGGGGAGCCTGCGGTCGGGGCAGCGGTGAATGAGGGCCGATACCAGCAAGCCTGCAACGACTTCAGTCAGGGTCAGAGCGCCCAGTAAATAACCGGCCTGCGCAGGCGTCCAGCCCAATTCAACGTAAAACGGTGGCAGCCAGGCCAGCACCAGGGTGTAGGCGCCGGTGCCGATACCGAAAAATGCCAACAGTAGCCACGCCCGCGCGCTGGTGTAAGGCAGGCTCGCTTCGTTGTCGCTGCCAGCATTGCTACCTGCGGCGAACAGCCAAGCGATCAACCCGAGCAACGCAGGCAATGCCGCCACGCCCAAGGTCAGTTGCCAGCCGAACAGGTTCGCACCCGGTGCCGCAAATGCAGCGGCCAGCGCTGCGCCACCCATGATCCCTGTGCTGAACACCCCCATGAGCATGCCTGCACTTTCGGGGTGGCTGCGCTTGATGAACGCCGGCATCAGCGCCTGAGTGATCGCGATGCCTACCCCGCCTAGTGCGGCTGTGGTGATCAGCGCCGAGCCCGAGGCTACGTACGCGCGTGCCGCACAACTGACAGCAATCAGCAGAATTCCCATGGCCACCCCTTTTATTTCGCCAACCCATCGCAGCAGCCAGGGGCCTGAAAGCGCGAACACGCCCATCATCATTACCGGCAGCGTCGTCAGCAGGCCGGCCTGGGTATTGCTCAAACCCAGGTCCTGCTGCAGTGTCCCCAGCAGGGGGCCAATTGCGGCCATGATCGGGCGCAGGTTCAGCCCGATCAACAGGGCCAGCAAGCCAACGCCTGCTTTGCTTGGCAGATCACGCATGGTCAGGTTGCTCCTGCAGGAATTCACTGATTGCCTGGTTGAACGCTTGGGCATGGGCGATGTTGAAAACGTGGCCATCCCCCGCCAGGGTCAGTTGACGGGCATTGGCGATACGGCGGGTGATTTCCTCGGCTTCAGAAAGCGGGCTGATCAGGTCGCCCGAGGCAGCCAGTACCAGCGTCGGCGCTTGAACAAGTGCTAATCCCTGGCCTATGTCAAATTGCTTCATGCCAGTGCACCAGTGGATCTGGCTCGCTGCCGACAATTGAGCGGCTTGGGCGTGCCAGGCCTGATAGAGGCGCTGGCCGCGGGCCGAGGCTGCGAAGCCGGCACCCACCAGAGCCGGCCATGTCGACTCGAATCGCTTCAGGCAACCGTCAGTGCGTTGTAGGCCACAGACCCATTCGTCCAGCGTCGCCTGACGGTGTGCGGTGCTCATGCTGAAGAACGATCCCGCGACCACCAGCTTCTGCACCGCTTGCGGGGCAAGGCAGGCCATTTCCAGGGCCACCATGCCACCCAGTGAAAGCCCAATCAGGTGGGTGCAGGCCAGCCCCAGGTGATCGAGCAAGGCTAACATTTGCAATGCCTGCGTATGGGCTGTGATACCTTCAGGCGCTTGACTAGAGGCACCGTGGCCTAGCAGGTCGGGCACGATGACGCGATGGCCCAGGCTGAGCAAGGCGTTGACTTGTGGCATCCACGCTCGCCCGCTGTTGCCCAGGCCATGCAACAGCAAGACTGGGCTGCCTGCGCCGCTGTCGAAGTAGTAGTGCCGGTGCCGCTCGTGTGTGAAAAACGCCATGACTATCTCCTGATCCTTCAGCTACATGCTCGCCAAGATAACTTAACGTTAAGATAGTTAAAAGGCGGTTAGGTATAGGATTGTGTGACGTTCAACAATGACAATCAGCGCGTATGGGGGCGTTATGGAGGATCATGTCGATTTCGTGGTAGCTCAGTGGGGGCAAGCGATGCCCTCGGTAGATGTTACCTCCATGGAAGTTTTCGGGCGGATTGTGCGGGTTCAGAAGCACTTGGAGCGCATGCGTGCAGAGGCCCTTTCGCAGTACGGTTTCAAGGAAGGGGAGTTCGATGTCTTGGCCACGCTACGCCGCGCAGGGGCGCCGTATCGCCTGACGCCAACCGAGCTGTATCGCTCGTTGCTGATCACTTCTGGGGCGATGACTAACCGCCTGGCGCGACTGGAAAGTGCCGGCATGGTCGAGCGCGTAGCCGCCAGCCACGACAAGCGTAGCCTCCAAGTGGCGCTGACCGCAGCAGGTAAGGCATTGATCGAGAAGGCCGTCCTTACCCATACTGAGATTCAGGAGCTTGTACTGGCCCCGCTCAGCGCCGAGCAGCGTATGGCGTTTGCGCAACTGTTGAAGCAAATGCTCATGCACCTGCCCGGCGAAGGGCCCCCTACATCATGAGTGGAAAATTCAGGAGGAATTTCCATGCTTCACAGCAATTACCTCAAGCAGTTGGACCTGCAAGACATCGTGGTTTTTCTCAACCTGCTTGAACTGCGTAGCGCCAAGCGCACTGCCGAGCTGATGAATGTCAGCCAGCCCACGGTCAGCTACTGCCTCAAGCGCCTGCGCGGGTGCTTTGACGACACGCTGTTCTCTTCTTCGCAGGGTGTGCTGCAGCCCACCACCAAGGCGGAAAAGATCGCGCCCTACCTGCGCGTGGTCGTCGAGTCGGTCAACCGCTGTGCCGAAGACGACAGCGCGGTGTCGCCGCAGGCTGTACGCAAGATCTGGCGGCTGTGTGCGCCGGAGTATTTCGAACTGTCATTTCTGCCTCTGGCGCTGGCAACGCTTTCTCGGACTCAGAGCAACACGTCGCTGCATCTGGACCGCCTGAGCCGCGACCTGCCGGTGGACCGGTTGATTTCGGGTGAAATCGATGTCGCCATCGGTTTCGGGCCTGGTTATCACCAGATGCACCCGGAGCTGCAGTGGCAGGCGGTGCTCAACGATGATTTCGTGTGCCTGACCAGCACTGACCACTTGGCCAACGACAGCGCCATGAGCCTGGATGAGTTCTGCGCTTCGTCCCATGTTTTTCCCACCCCGTGGATCTCGGAAAAGAACATGGTCGACAGCTGGTTGGATAAAGTCGGGCGCTCGCGCAATGTGCTGGTGCGCGCCAACGGTTACCAGGCTTGCGTCAACATTCTCGCTGCCGTGCCTGC
>NZ_JBJJLN010000101.1:0-8296 GCF_046230725.1 Pseudomonas sp. KCJK9000
CAAATCCCACAGGCATAATTGGCCCGAAACAAACGTAGGAGCGAGCAAAGCTCGCGATGCGCCGCGCGGGCGGCGCTCGATCTGCGCTCCACCGAAGAGCTCACGCCAAGCCTCTACAGCATTAAGCTTACTGGGCCAGCTTCTTGTGCCGCACACGGTGAGGCTGGGCAGCAGCGTCACCCAAACGCTTCTTACGGTCGGCTTCGTATTCGGTGTAGTTACCTTCGAAGAACACCACGTTCGAATCGTCTTCGTACGCCAGGATGTGAGTGGCCACACGGTCCAGGAACCAACGGTCGTGGGAAATCACAATGGCAGCCCCCGGGAAGTCCAACAAGGCTTCTTCCAGCGAGCGAAGCGTCTCAACGTCAAGGTCGTTGGAAGGTTCGTCGAGCAGCAGGACGTTGCCGCCCTCCTTCAGGGTCAAAGCCAGGTGCAGGCGGCCACGCTCACCACCGGACAGGTCCTTGACGAACTTCTGCTGGTCGCCGCCTTTGAAGTTGAAGCGGCCAACGTAGGTGCGCGATGGAATCTCGTAGTTACCGATGCGGATCTGGTCGGAGCCGTCAGAGATCTGCTGGAACACGGTCTTGGCGCCATCGAGGTCTTCACGGCTCTGGTCCACACAGGCCAGCTGCACGGTTTCGCCAATCTCGATGCTGCCAGAGTCCGGCTGCTCTTTGCCCATCAGCATACGGAACAAAGTGGACTTACCTGCACCGTTACCACCAATGACGCCGACGATAGCGCCTTTTGGCATGGCGAAAGACAGGTTGTCGATCAGCACGCGATCGCCGTAGCCCTTGGTGACGTTCTTGAACTCGATGACCTTGTCACCCAGGCGCGGGCCGGCCGGGATGTAGATCTCGTTGGTTTCGCTGCGCTTCTGGAATTCCTGCGACTGCATTTCTTCAAAGCGCTGCAGGCGAGCCTTGGATTTGGACTGACGAGCCTTGGCGCCTTTACGCACCCACTCCAGCTCCTCTTTCATCGCCTTCTCGTGGGCACTCTGCTGCTTGGACTCCTGCGCCAGACGCTCCGACTTGGCTTCCAGCCAGCCCGAGTAGTTGCCTTCGTACGGGATACCAGCGCCGCGGTCCAGCTCGAGGATCCAGCCGGCGACGTTGTCGAGGAAGTAACGGTCGTGGGTGATCGCAACCACGGTGCCGGGGAAGTCATGCAAGAAGCGCTCGAGCCAGGCGACCGAGTCGGCGTCCAGGTGGTTGGTCGGCTCGTCCAGCAGCAGCATGTCAGGGGCCGACAGCAGCAAGCGGCACAGGGCCACGCGGCGCTTCTCACCACCGGACAAGTGCTCGATGCGGGCATCCCAGGCAGGCAGGCGCAGGGCGTCGGCGGCAACGTCCAGCTGACGCTCAAGGTTGTGGCCATCGGCAGCCTGCAGGATGGCTTCGAGCTTGGCCTGTTCGGCGGCCAGCTTGTCGAAGTCGGCATCTGGCTCGGCGTAAGCCGCGTAGACTTCGTCCAGGCGAGCCTGGGCGTCCTTGATCACACTGACCGCTTCCTCGACCACTTCACGCACGGTCTTGTTCGGGTCCAGTTGCGGTTCCTGAGGCAGGTAACCTACGTTGATGTCGGGCATCGGACGGGCTTCGCCGTCGAATTCCTTATCGACGCCAGCCATGATTCGCAGCAGGGTCGATTTACCGGCACCGTTCAGGCCGAGTACGCCAATCTTGGCGCCTGGGAAGAACGACAGGGAGATATTCTTGAGAATTTCCCGCTTCGGCGGCACGACTTTGCTCAGCCGATGCATGGTGTAGACGTATTGAGCCAAAACCAAGCCCTCTATCAGATAGGTAAAGACATCGACGATTGCCCCGGCATTGTAGGGGGCAGGGGGATGTGTTTACGGGGTGTCATTGAACAAAGTCGACCATTCTACGCCAACGCGCAGCGTTGCACAGTGTGGTCGTATGGTGGCACGGGAGCATCGTGACCCTGAAGGCATCATGGCCTGGCCCGGCCCCTTCGCAAGTGGGCCCGCTTACGTTGACCTGGGCATTACTCTGGGAGCCAGGTGAGCCGCGAGCGGGCCGGTGCAGCCGCCGAAAATGGCTCAGACGTGACGCTGTTTGCCAGCCTTGCCACGGGGCAGGCGGCTACGGCCTGCCTGCTCGGCCAGGCGCGCGGCGTAAGCGGCCTTGACGCTGAAGCCTGCGCTGCGAACGGGTTGCGTGGCAATGGTCGGCTCGCCAGCAGCCTTGCCAGCCGGCTCGGTCATGCCCGCCACAGGCACGTTTTCGACCGTCACCTGTGCCTTGGCAGTCTTGCGCAGCTCAGCCAGTGAGGGTGTCTTGTTTTTCGCGGCCCCTGCCGCCTCGGGTTTACCCAGCGAACGCTGGCAGGATTTGCAGGATACGTCCGTGGTCACGGCAGTGCTGACAAGGGTCTGACTGCTGCGCCCACAGGCGGAATCGAGGCCATTGGTGGAAAAGTGAGTAACCAAAACGGAACATCTCCGATACGTTGTCATTGAAGCGGGCGGCATTCTCGCACAGGATGCAGGGGCTTGCCGAACGGCTGCGCAGCACGACGACCATCGGCCTCGGACAATCGAGCTGGCACATTGCCACAATCACAGGCATGCTAGCCCGTTCGAATGTCCGGCTTTATAGTGCGCCCTCACGGTCAAGGCTCGTGCAGACACCGGCATATACCGTGCATGTTCCTACCCTGCCATCGCCAGCCCAATCGCAGGACCAACGCTTGACCAATCTCAAACCTTCGACCCTGCTGCGCCCCGCTCCGTCGGCCCCAGTCGCTTCGCTGCGAGGTTCGGTCAAAGGTGCGTTGGCCCTGCTGGCCTTGATCCTGCTGGGGTTGCTGCTGTGGCAACTGCTCGCGCAGTTCCGCCACACCCAGGACGACCAGCGCCTGCAGCACCTCAATGCCAGTGCAGAACTGGCCGACCACCTGGGCCTGAACATGGCGCTCAAAGCCCAGCAGGCCCTCAATGTGCTCCAGCCTTACGTCAAAGCACCGGCGGCCGATGCGATGCCCAGCCTGCCGGCCACACTGCGCGAGCGCCTGCCTGATCTGCAGGACCTGGCGTGGCTGGACGAGGCTGGGCAGGTGCGCAGCGACAGCCTACAGGGCAGCCCCGACCGCCAGTTCATTGACGAGCTGATGGGGTTGAGTCAAGGCCGGAATTTTTTCTACACCAACGCCGCAGACAATCGCACCCTTTACCTGTTGCTGCGTCAGACGGCCGAACAAGGCGGCGGCTACTGGCTGCTGCGCCTGTCACCTAACTATTACCAAGTGCTCACTACCCACCTGGATAGCCCTGGGCATCCACTCTGGCTGCTGGAAAACAGCCGCACCGGCGAGGTACTGGAACGCCATGCTCCAGTACAAACCAGTGATGAGCCGCTGCAAAGCGTGATGCTCGCCTTCATCGACAACAGCACCTGGCAGTTGCGCGGCCTGTTCGACGCCGGCCAGGCTCGGAAGAACCTGCTGCCAGCCCTGATTGGCAAGTGCCTGCTGGTGCTGCTATGTGCCCTGCTGCCCGTGTTGGCGCTGATCAGCATGCGCCGGCGCCAGCGTGCCTTGCACGAGGACCGTCGGCGCTACCACGAAATCTTCGAAGGCACAGGCGTAGCGCTGTGCGTGCTCGACCTGTCGAGCCTGCCTGGCCAGCTTGACCGCTATCATCTGCGCAACCTGGCCGGGCTCAAGCAAAGCCTGGCACTGGACCCTGGCTTGCGCCGTGCGCTGCTGCAGGAGCTCAAGATAACCGAGATCAACCAGGTGGCGCGCCACCTGCTCAACGTGCAATGTCACGAAGGGGCTTGGCAACGCTTGATCGACGGCAGCGGCGACGGCCGTGAAAGCGTGGGCATGCAACTGATCGACGCGCTGATCGAGCAACGCCCAACCCTGGAACTTGAAGTGCGCCTGTCCGCGCCGCTGGGTGGCGAGCTGCACCTGTGGCTGATGGCGCGCCTGCCACAAGAGCGTCGCGACTATCAGGCGGTGATCCTGAGCATCAGCGACATCACCAGCCGCAAACAGGTAGAACTGTCGTTGCTGGAGCGTGAAAGCTTCTGGTCCGACGTGGTGCGTACCGTGCCGGACCAGCTCTACGTGCAGGACGTGCTTAGCCAGCGCATGATATTCAGCAACCGTCACCTGGGCCAAACCCTGGGCTACGACCGCACCCAGCTTGCCCAGATGGGCGATCGTTTCTGGGAGTTGCTGCTGCACCCTGAAGATGCCGAGCACTACCGGGCGCTGCGCCAGCAGCAACGCGATCTTGCCCCCAGCCAGTCGCTGCACACGCAACTGCGCTTCCGCCACCATGACGGTGGCTGGCGCTGCTACGAGATTCGCGAGCAGGTGCTGACCCGCGATGAAGATGGCTTGGTGACCCGCATCATCGGCATAGGCAAGGATGTCACGGTGCAGATCGAGGCCAGCCAGTCGCTGCGCGACAGCGAACAACGCTATCGCATGCTTGCCGAAAGCATCAGCGACGTTATCTTTTCCACCGACAGCCGCCTGCAACTGAACTACCTCAGCCCGTCGGTGCAGGCCGTGCTGGGTTACCAGGCCGAGTGGATCTTCGCCAACGGCTGGCAATCGATCATCGCCAACCCCGCTCAGCTCACCGGCATCTACAGCCTGATGGAGCGGGTGAGCAAAGCCTTGGGTGACAGCGAACTGTTGGAGCGTCTGCGCAGCCAGCTGCCAACACAGCTGTTTTTGTTCGACTGCATGCGCGCCGATGGCCGCAAAATCCCCATCGAACTGCGCCTGGTGCTGGTGTGGGACGATCAGCAACGTTTCCAGGGCGTGCTTGGGGTTGGCCGTGACATCAGCCAGCAGCGCCGTGCGGAAAAAGACCTGCGCATGGCCGCGACGGTTTTCGAGCATTCCACCTCGGCGATCCTCATCACCGACCCAGCAGGTTACATCGTGCAGGCCAACGAAGCATTCAGCCGGGTCAGCGGCTACGCGGTCAGCGACGTGCTCGACCAGTTGCCGGCCATGCTGGTGGTCGAGGACCAGCAGGAAAGCCACTTGCGCTACGTACTCAAGCAACTTCACCAGCGCGGCAGCTGGGAAGGCGAAGTGTGGCTCAAGCGCCGCGACGGCGACCGCTACCCAGCCTGGGTCGGCATCACCGCGGTGCTGGACGACGAGGGCGACCTGGCCAGCTATGTATGCTTTTTCACCGACATCAGCGAGCGTAAGGCCAGCGAACAGCGCATTCATCGCCTGGCCTACTACGACGCCCTGACGCACCTACCCAACCGCACGTTGTTCCAGGACCGGCTGCACACCGCACTGCAACAGGCCGAGCGGCAGAAGTCTTGGGTTGTGCTGATGTTCCTTGACCTGGACCGCTTCAAGCCGATCAACGACTCCCTGGGCCATGCGGCAGGCGACCGCATGCTCAAGGACATGGCTCTGCGCCTGCTGGCCTGCGTCGACGAGGACGATACAGTGGCGCGCATGGGCGGCGACGAGTTCACCTTACTGCTGCAACCACGCGCCACCCGTGACATGGCCTTGAACCGAGCCATTCATGTTGCTGAAAACATCCTCGGCGGCCTGGTGCGGCCGTTCGTGCTCGAAGGCCGTGAGTTTTTCGTCACCGCCAGCATCGGTATTGCACTCAGCCCGCAGGATGGCAACGAGCTGAGCCAGTTGATGAAGAACGCCGACACCGCCATGTACCACGCCAAAGAGCGCGGCAAGAACAACTTCCAGTTCTATCAGACCGAAATGAACGCCAGCGCCCTGGAGCGCTTGGAGCTGGAAAGCGACCTGCGCCACGCCTTGGAGCAGAACGAGTTCATCCTCTATTACCAGCCGCAGTTCAGCGGTGACGGCAAGCGCCTTACCGGTGCCGAGGCGCTGCTGCGCTGGCGCCACCCGACTCGGGGGCTGGTACCGCCTGGGGATTTCATCCCGGTCATCGAAGAGTTGGGGCTGGTGGTGGATGTTGGCGACTGGGTGCTGCGCGAGGCCAGCCGCCAACTCAAGCACTGGCACAAGAACAAGGTACGTGTGCCGAAGGTGTCGGTGAACATCTCGGCGCGGCAATTCTCCGATGGCCAACTGGGCACGCGTATCGCAACCATTCTCGAGGAAACCAACCTGCCACCGGCGTGCCTGGAGCTGGAGCTGACCGAAAGCATCCTGATGCGTGAGGTCGATGAAGCGATGCAGATTCTGGCCAGCCTGAAGAACCTGGGCCTGAGTATCGCGGTCGACGACTTCGGCACCGGTTACTCGTCGCTGAACTACCTCAAGCAGTTCCCAATCGACGTGCTGAAAATTGACCGCACGTTCGTCGACGGCCTGCCCGAAGGCGAGCAGGACGCGCAGATCGCTCGGGCGATCATCGCCATGGCCCACAGCCTGAACCTGGCGGTGATCGCCGAAGGTGTCGAGACCCATGAACAACTGGAGTTCCTTCGCGAGCATGGCTGCGACGAAGTCCAGGGCTACCTGTTCGGGCGGCCGATGCCGGCCCATCAGTTCGAGGCGCAGTTCTCCAACGAAACGCTGTTCATGTTTCAGTGAACAGTACAGCGCAATGGGAGTAAATGTCCTGGCTGCGCAGGCCCCGCGAACATCGACGCAGCCGGTGCGATCCACCGCGCCGCAGGCTTCGCGCAAACCCCGCACAAAGCCCGCGTCATGGCTAAATCACGGGCAAAAAAACGGACCCAGAAGTCAACTCCCGCGCCCAGCCAGCCCAGACACGGCGCGGGATGCAACATGAAGCCCATTGGTCCGCGACTTGATGCCACTTCATATGCCAGGCGCGGATCAATCGGTTAGAATGCCCCCCCAAATTACCCCGATCCTTGAGGACCGCCATGTTCAGCCGTGATTTGACCATTGCCAAGTACGACGCCGAGCTCTTCGAAGCCATGCAGCAAGAAGCCCTGCGCCAGGAAGAGCATATCGAGCTGATCGCTTCGGAAAACTACACCAGCCCGGCAGTCATGGAAGCCCAGGGCTCGGTCCTGACCAACAAGTACGCCGAAGGCTACCCAGGCAAGCGCTACTACGGTGGCTGCGAATACGTCGACGTGGTCGAGCAACTGGCCATCGACCGTGCCAAGGAGCTGTTCGGCGCTGACTACGCCAACGTTCAGCCACACGCAGGCTCGCAAGCCAACGCCGCGGTCTACCTGGCGCTGCTGTCGGCCGGTGACACCATCCTGGGCATGAGCCTGGCCCACGGCGGCCACCTGACCCACGGTGCTTCGGTCAGCTCTTCGGGCAAGCTGTACAACGCCATCCAGTACGGCATCGACGGCAACGGCCTGATCGACTACGACGAAGTCGAGCGCCTGGCCGTCGAGCACAAGCCGAAAATGATCGTTGCCGGCTTCTCGGCCTACTCGCAGGTTCTGGACTTCGCCCGCTTCCGCGCCATCGCCGACAAGGTCGGTGCCTACCTGTTCGTCGACATGGCCCACGTTGCCGGCCTGGTTGCAGCTGGCGTCTACCCGAACCCAGTGCCATTCGCCGACGTGGTCACCACCACCACTCACAAGACCCTGCGCGGCCCACGTGGTGGCCTGATCCTCGCTCGCAAGAACGAAGAGATCGAGAAGAAGCTGAACTCCGCCGTCTTCCCTGGTGCCCAGGGTGGCCCGCTGGAGCACGTGATCGCTGCCAAGGCCATCTGCTTCAAGGAAGCCCTGCAGCCTGAGTTCAAGGCTTACCAGCAGCAGGTAGTGAAAAACGCCCAGGCCATGGCCGAAGTGTTCATTGAGCGTGGTTTCGATGTGGTATCCGGCGGTACCCAGAACCACCTGTTCCTGTTGTCGCTGATCAAGCAGGAAATCTCCGGTAAAGATGCAGACGCTGCCCTGGGCAAAGCCTTCATCACCGTGAACAAGAACTCGGTCCCGAACGACCCACGTTCTCCGTTCGTCACCTCGGGCCTGCGTTTCGGCACCCCAGCTGTGACCACCCGTGGTTTCAAGGAAGCCGAATGCCGCGAACTGGCCGGCTGGATCTGCGACATCCTGGCTGACCTGAACAACGAAGCGGTGATCGACGCTGTGCGCGAGAAGGTAAAAGCCATCTGCAAGAAGCTGCCGGTATACGGCAACTGATTGGCGAACGCCTGATGTGAAGAAGCCCGGCCATGTGCCGTAATGCTGTTCACTTAAGCATTTGAGTCCAGGCTTGCGGTCGAAAAATCCGATACCAGTGATCTGGTGTCGGATTTTTTTTGGGGTTCAATTTGAGCCTCTTAGCGCCTGTGAGATCGAGCGCCGCCCGCGCGGCGCATCGCGAG
>NZ_JBJJLN010000102.1:0-7880 GCF_046230725.1 Pseudomonas sp. KCJK9000
ATTTGCGCAGCGCTGAGGCTGACCACGAACAGCCCGTTGGTGCCGACCGTGGCAGTGCCGAGCACAGTGCCTGCACTATTGCGCACCGTCACCGTGCTGCCGACCTGGCCCGAACCGCTGATCAAGGTGCCACTGGCGTTGATCGTGGCCACAGGAGCGGTGGGCGGCGTGGTATCAGGTGCCGTGATAGCGGCCCAGGCCGAAAGGTTGCCGGCGGCATCTGCCTGGCGCACCACCAGGGCCTGGCCGTCGTTTTGCGCGGTGTTGAGGGTTACGCTGAAGGTGCCGTTGGCCTGCACCACTGTGGTGCCTAGCGAACCGCCCGTCAGGCTTAGCACCGTGACGGTGGCACCGGGTTCGCCGATGCCGGTGAGCACGGTGCCGTTCGCGCTGATCGCAAGGCTGGTTGGCGCCAGCGGTGCCTGGGTGTCCGGTGCGGTGAAGGTAGTGGTGGCGGATACGTTGAGCGCAGCATCGGCTTGGCTCAGGCTCAGCACCTGGCCGTTGAGCTGGGCGCTGCTGAGGTTGATGGCGAACACCCCTGCGCCGTTGACCAGCCCCGTCCCAAGCACGGCCCCCCCGGCATCACGCACGGTGACGGTGGCACCTGCCTCCCCGGTACCGGTCAGCAGCAGGCCATTGGCCGACAGTGCAGTGACCACGGGGTTGGCCGGTGGGGTGACATCCGCAGCCGTGACGAACACTGGCTGCGATTCGCCGCCTAGCGCCGACACCGCCGTCACCGACAGGTGTTGCCCGTTGAGTTGGGCACTGTCGAGCGTGACGGTGAAGGCGCCGGTGAGTGGATTGGCCAAACCGCTACCGATCAGGTTGCCATCGGCATCGTAGACACGGATCGCCGCGGCCGCAGTTGCTATACCTGTCAGCGTCAGGCCATCGGCGGCCAATACTGCACTGACTGGAGGCTCGGCCGGTGGAACCAGCGGGGTGGTATAGCTGGCCACTGGCGAAATGTTATTGGCGGCGTCGGCCTGGGTCACGGTCAGGGTCGCCGACGAGCCAGGCGTTGGTGACAGGCTGACCGAGAAGTTGCCAGCACTGTCGACCTGGCCGGTGCCGATCACTTGGCCGCCGAAGCTGACGGTTACAGTGGCACCCGCTTCGCCACGCCCGGTGAGCACGTTGTAGTCGGGGTTGATGGCCAAGTTGGTGACGATGGCTGGCGGCGAGGTATCGGCGGTCTGGTAGGTGCCGGGCAGCGAGACGTTACCAGCGGCGTCGGTTGAAGTTACGGTGAGCAACTGCCCGTTGTTCTGGGCGGGGCTTAGGGTGACGACGAAATTGCCGCCATCGGGCACCGTCACGGTGCCGACCACCGTGCCGGCTGGGTTGCGCACAGTGATAACGCTGCCTACCTCACCCGTGCCGCTGAGCAATGTGCCGTTGCCGGTCACGTTCAGGCTGCCCGGCTGTGCCGGCGGGGTCAGGTCTGGGGCGTTCAGTAGCAGCGGCAGCGACGGGTTGCCAGTAGGGTCCTGGGCAATGACGGTCAACTGCTGGCCGTTGACCTGCGCGGTGGTCAGGGTGATTACGAAGGTGCCGTCGACGGCGATGACGCCTTGGCCGATGAGGTTGCCCAGGTTGTTGATCACAGTGACCTGCGCACCGACCTCACCGGTGCCGCTGATCTGGGTGCCGCTTGGGTTGAGCGAAGCGACCACCATGGCAGGTGGCGTGACGTCGGCAGCGGTGAGGCTACTGATCGCCGAGATGTTGTTGGCGTTGTCCTGCAGCGTGACCTGCAGTAATTGCCCATTCAATTGCGGGGTGTCGAGGTTGACCAGGAAGGTGCCGTTGGCAGCTACCGTGGCGGTGCCAATTTGCACGTTGCCAACGAACACGCGTACCGTCGCGCCCGCTTCGCCGACACCGCCAAGCTGGTCGCCAGCGGCATTGAGCTGCAACGCGGTGGCCGCGGCCGGTGGGGTGAGGTCTGGTGCGGTGACCGTGACCGGTTCGCTGATGTTGCCGGGTGGATCAGCCTGCTGCACCGACAGCACCTGCAGGTTGATCTGCGCTGGGGTCAGTTCGACGCGGAAGCTGCCATCGGCAAGCACTGTGGTGGTGCCCAGCACAACACCGGCGGCATTGGTCACGGTGACCGTGGCGCCTGGTTCGCCCGCGCCTGTCACCACGCTGCCATCGGCATTGATCAGCACATTGGTGAGCTGGTCGGGCGGGGTGAAGTCCGGCGTGGTCAAGGTGGCTGCGGCCGACACGTTCCCGGCTGCGTCGGTCTGGGTGAAGCTCAGGACCTCGGCGTTGCTCAGGGCCGGGTTCAGGGTGACGGTGAAGTTGCCACTGGCGTCGACGGTAGTCGTACCCACCTGCTGGCCACCGGCATTGGTAACGGTCACCGTTGCCCCCGCTTCACCGCGGCCAGTGATGGTCACGCCGTCGCTGGAAATCGCAAGCTCGGTGGGTGGTGTTGGCGCGGTGGTGTCAGGTGCCGTGATGGCAGTGGGCGCCGACTGGTTGCCTGCGGCATCGGTCAGCACCACCTGAACCTGCTGGCCATTGGCTTGGGAAGGGGTGAGGGTGACTTGGAATGTGCCGTTGGCAGCTACTACACCGGTACCGATCACGCTGCCATCGGCAGCCAGCACCTTGATGTTGGCGTTGGCCTCGCCGGTGCCGTTGAGCAGGCTACCACCCCCAGCGAAGGCCAGATTGGCCGGCGCATCGGGTGCCACTCGGTCGGGCGCGGTGAGGCTCACGCTATTGGACTCGTTGCCTGCAGCATCGGTTTGCGCGGCACTGAGTTGTTGGCCATTGATCTGCGCAGCAGCCAGTGTGACGCTGAAATTGCCGCTGGCATCGACGACGGCGCTGCCAAGGCTGGCGCCGCCTGCGCCGGTGATGGTGACTGTAGCGCCAGCCTCACCACGGCCCGTGACCACCAGCCCATCACTGGACAGCATCAGGTTGGTCAAAGGCTGCGGCGCGGTGGTATCAGGCGCCTGTAGCAGTGTTGGCAGGGAGCTGGTGCCATCGCTGCCGATGGCGCTCACTTGCAGCACTTCACCGTTGGCCTGGGCTGAGCCAAGGGCCACGGTGAAACTACCATCGTTACCGACTGGGGCCATGCCCAGTAGCACCCCATTGGGCCCGTAGACCTTGACCATGTTGCCAGGCGTGGCGGTGCCGGTGATGGTCAGGCCATCGGCCGACAGCACCAGGCTGCCGGGCGAGGCTGGCGCTGCAGCGCCGGGTGCCGTGACTTGCTGTTCGGGTGAGGCGTTGAGTGCGGCATCTGTCTGCACCACACTGAGCACCGCGCCCGTGTTGGCGACAGGGCTGAGGGTGACGCTGAACTGGCCGTTGGCCGCGACGATGGCATTGCCCAGCGCAGTGCCATCGCCAGCGCGGACGGTCACCGTGGCACCGGCCTCGCCGGTACCGGTCAAGGTCGCGCCGTCCGCCGACACCGCCAGGTTCGCAACCGCTGCGGGCGGCGTGGTATCGGCGGCAGTGTAGGGCGCTGCTGGCGAGACATTGCCCGCCGCATCGGTAGCGGTGACCTGCAGGGCCTGGCCGTTGGTCTGGGCGCTGTTCAGGGTCACCTGGAAGGTGCCGTTGGCGGCAGCCACAGCGGTGCCGAGCACCGCACCCGATGCATCGCGCACGGTGACCGAGCTGCCTGCCTCTGCACTACCGCTTAACTGCAGGCCGCTGCTGGACAGCGCAAGGTCGCTGGGTGCGGCTGGCGGCGTGAAGTCGGGGGCAATGACGTTGACGGCCGCCGAGGTATTGTTGCCTGCGTCGGTCTGGGTGACGCTCAATCGCTGGGCGTTGAGCTGAGCAGTGTCCAGGTCGAGAGTGAAGCTGCCGTTGGCGCTGACTACCCCGGTACCGACGATAGTGCCATCGGCGCCGCGCACGGTGACGGTGGCCCCGGCTTCGCCCAGCCCGGTCAGGGTGAGGCCATTGTTGTTGAGCACCACATTGGTCAATGGGCTTGGTGCGGTGAAGTCAGGTGTGGTCAGGCTGACGGCTGGTGAGACATTGCCAGCTGCGTCCACTTGGCTGACGCCAATTGCCTGGCCGCTGTTCTGCGGTGTGTCGAAGATCACCGTGAAACGCCCATCGGCCCCCACGGTGGCGGTGCCCAACAAGGTGCCGGCGGCATTGCGCACCTGCACGGTGGCGCCGACCTCACCACTGCCAGACAACTGCCGGCCATCGGCACTGAGCAGCGCATTGGTGACGGCCGCCGGCGGCGTGCGGTCAGGTGTGGCCAGGCTGGCGGGGCTGGACACGTTGCCGGCAGCATCAGCCAGGGTCACCTGCAGAGGGCTGCCAGTGGTCTGGGCGCTGGGCAAGGTGATCTGGAACTGCCCGCTCTGGTTCACCGTGCCGGTAGCCAGGATGGCGCCGCTGGCATCACGCACAGTCACGGTGGCGCCAGCTTCACCTTGGCCGCTGACCACAGTGGCCGCGCTGTTGAGGCTCAGGCCGCTCGCAGCATCCGGTGCCTGCAGGTCAGGCGCCTGCAAGGTGGCCGCCAACGACACATTGCCGGCCGCATCGGCTTGGGTGATGGTGAGGTTTTGCGCATTGCTTTGCGCAGGCGTCAGGGTGATGTTGAACAGGCCATTGCTACCGACTGTGCCAGAGCCCACGACGGCGCCGTTGGCGTCTGTAACGCTGACGGTCGCACCCACTTCGCCGCGGCCGCTGAGGGTGGTGCCGCTGCGGTTGATGGCAACCTGAGTAGGCGCATCGGGCGCCGTGGTGTCCGGTGCCTGCAGCGTAGCGGGTACCGAAGGTGCGCCACCGGCTGAAGCCCGCGCACTGACGCTCAGCACTTGCGCATTGAGCTGGGCATTGGCGAAGAAGATGCGGAAGATCCCATCGCTGCCGACCGTGCCGGTGCCGAGCGTGGTGCCGCCAGAAGTGACGGTGATCAGCGAGCCGACCGTACCTTCACCCGTCAGCAGGAAACCATCAGCACTCAGCGCAAGGTTGCTCGGCGCGGCAAGTTCGGTACCGTCCGGGCCGTTGACGGTGACTGCGGTTTCATTGTTGCCGCCGTCTTGCACCACCAGTTGCACGCTGTCGCCAGTGGCCAACGGTGGGTTGACCTGAACCGCGAAGGTGCCATCGGGCCCAACTGTAGCAGTGCCCAGCTGGGTGTTGCCGTCGCGCACGATAACCGTGGTGCCGGGCTCAGCGCTACCACTGATCGTGCCGCCATCCGGGCTGACAGCAATGTCCGAAGCCGCAGCAGGGGGGGTGGTGTCGGCAGCGATCACCGGGGTCGGCGCGGTGCTATTGCCGGCAGCATCAGTGACCACCACGGTCACCGTCTCGCCGTTGAGCAGGGCTGTGGCCAATGGCACGCTGAAACTGCCGTCAGGGTTGACCGCTACGGTGGTTTCTACACCACTGGGGCTGAGCACGGTGACCGACGCCGCACCGGGTGCATTGCCGGTCAGGGCCAGGCCATCAGGGGTAATCGCAAGGTCTGTCGGCAGTTGCGGTGGGGTCAGATCGGGTGCGATGGCCTGGGCAGCGGCCGATGCTGTGCCCTGGCCATTGATTTGCACGACGTCGAGTGTCTGGCCATCGAGCTGAGCTGGGGTCAGCGACACGCTGAATGTGCCACTGGCAGGCACCACGACACTGCCCAGCAGGTCACCTGCGGCGTTGCGCACTTCAACCGTTGCGCCGGCCTGACCTGTGCCTGTCACCAAGGTGCCATCGGCATTCACTTGTACCCCGCCAGGCACCGCCGGGCCACTGCTATCGTCAGCCGTGAAGGGCACCGACGGCGAGGCGTTGCCAGCGGCGTCGGTCAACACCACCGACACCGTTTCGCCGCTGATTTGCGCGGGCGAGAGGGTCACGCTGAAACTACCGTTCTGCCCCACGACGCCGCTGCCAAGCAACTGCCCGGCAGTGTCGCGCACTTGCACGGTCGCGCCAGGCTCACCTTGGCCAGTAAGCAGTGTGCCATCGGCGCTCAACGCAAGCCCTTGCGCTGCCTCAGGTGCTTGCAAGTCACTGGCGATCAGGGTGTTGGCAGGGGAGGGGTTGCCGCCGCCATCGGTTTGGATGACGGTCAGGGTCTGACCATTGAGCTGCGCTGGGGTGAGGGTGACGCTGAAGCTACCATCGGCCTGCACCGTAGCATTGCCCAGCACAGCACCCCCAGTGCCGGTTACTCGCACCTGCGCACCAGGCTCGCCGAAACCGGTCAATTGCGCGCCATTGGCGGACAATGTAAGGCCGGTGGTGATGGCCGGCGCGGTAGTATCGGGTGCATTCAAGCCCACCGAAGGCGAAACGTTGCCGGCAGGGTCGCGTTGTTCAACGGTCAATGCCTGGCCGTTGGTCTGAGGGGGTGCGAGGGTGACTTGGAAATTACCGTCGTTGCCCACCACGGCGCTGCCCAGCACCGCGCCATTGGGGCCGCGCACGGTGACCGTGGCGCCGGCTTCGCCAGTACCGCTGACAGTAGCGCCGGCGCCATCGACACTCGGCGTACCGACCACTTGTGGTGGGGTGCTGTCAGGCGCGATGAAACCGACCGGCCCTGCACTGTTGCCCAGGCTGTCGGTGGCTTCCACGGTCAGGCTCTGGCCATTTAGTTGTGGCTGGCCAAGGGTTACGTCGAAGCGGCCGTCGGCACCCACCGTGGCTGTACCGAGCACCGTACCATCGGCAGCGCGCACTGTGACCAGCGAGCCGGCCTGGCCCGTACCGGTCAGGTGTAGGCCGGTGATGTCGATCGCCAGGCCAGAGGGTTGCAGCGGGCCGTCCAAGTCAGGTGCGGTTACCGTCGCAGTGGAAGTGTTGCCGGCACCGTCGCGCAGGGCGACATCCAGCTGTTGGCCGTCGTTCTGCGCCGGGTCCAGTGTCACCGCGAACTGGCCGTTGGCGCCTATCACGGCGGTGCCCAGCAGCGTGCCTTGGGCGTTGGTGACCTGTACCGTGGCGCCAGGTTCGCCCCGGCCCGTCAGCGTCACGCCGTCGGCGCTGACTTGCAGATCGGTGGCCTCGTTGGGGGGGGTAATATCCGGAGCGCTGATTTGAGTCGGCAATGAACTATTGCCGCCGGCATCGACAGCCACCACATCAAGCAGCTCGCCATTGGCCTGCGCCGGGTCGAGGGTGAGGGTGAAGGTGCCGTCGTTGCCAACTTGCACGCTGCCAAGCACATTCCCGTTGCCATCGCGCACCTGCACCTGCGTGCCAGCAGGTGCGTTACCGCTGAGCGTGGTGCCGTCGGCGCTGACTGCCAGCCCGGTGGGGCTGTCAGGCAGGGGGGTGGCTGGCACGATCACGTTTACGGCGGTAGACGGATTGCCTGCCGTATCGGTCTGTACCAGCTCGATGGACTGGCCGGCAGTCAGTGCCGCGTCCAGATTGACCACGAAGGTGCCGTTGGCGCCGACAACGCCACTTCCAAGCAACGCACCTGCGCCATCGCGAATCTCGACCGTTGCACCCGGCTCGCCGCGGCCGGAAACCGCCAGGCTGCCAGCGCCTAGCGTAACGTCGGTGATCTGCGCGGGTGGGGTTGTGTCGGGCGCGGTGTAGGCCAACGGGATCGAGCGGTTGCCCGTCGCATCGGTAAGCGTTATGGACAGTTGCTCACCGTTGGCCTGCGGGGCATCTAGGGTCACACTGAAGCTGCCATTGGCGGCGACGATGCCGGTTCCGATCAGATTACCGCTGGCATCACGCACCTCTACCCGCGTACCCGCTTCACCGCTGCCGGTCAATGTGACCGCATCGCTTAGGCTCAGGCCCGTGGGCTGTGCTGGGGCCTGCAAGTCTGGAGCGGTCAGTGGAGTTGGCGTCGACACGTTGCCAGCCGCATCGGTAAGGGTGATCTGCAGGGACGAGCCGTC
>NZ_JBJJLN010000103.1:0-6051 GCF_046230725.1 Pseudomonas sp. KCJK9000
CGTCATTTCTAAATTAAAATCCTAAGTCTCGTCCTTAGAGGGGTGACCATGCGTCAAGGAAAATTCTGGCTGTGGGTGGCTATTGGCTTGTTGGCATTCAGTGTGAGCGTGTGGAGTGGCCCTGTGATGTGAGTGCTCCAGAAATCGGCGGGAGAAACATACAAATGATCTCCCGCAAGCGCTACCCAGGAGTGCTTGGCGCAGAAGGCGTTGGCATGAAGACGAATAGACGTGGTGGAGGCACTCGGCTATCTTCGCCCTGACTTCTAAGCCAGCGATCGAGCAATGTTGGCACGCGAATGGGGGGGTAACCTGAGCGTGCTAGGCTACAGACACAGGGACGAGATATCGAAATCTATCAGTGTGTGGTTAGGATGTAACTTGGCTCTGAAGCCATTTAGCTATTGCGCGAGTGTTTGAGGTGATTTTCCGCGTTTTAGGTATTACCAAATAGTAAGATTGCCGAGGTTTTACTGAAAATGAGCCAAGCTTTACTAGCTCGCCACTTTCAATTAAGTGGTCTACCATGCGGCCCCAGCCAAGTGCAACTCCATAACCTTTTACTGACGCGTTTATAACGTCGGTGTAGAGAGTGCAGCGCAGGTTTATCTTAGCTTAATGGCTGCTGAGCCCAATTCGGAGAACCACCCTGACCAAGTCATCCAACCTTCGGATGTGGCATCTGACTCCAATAATCCCGAATTCGCCAGCTCAGCAAGCGTTGTCGGTATTTTATTGCGTGCCAGCCAAGAGGGCGAGCAAACAGGGAAAACCTCCTCCTCAAAAAGAGGAATAGATTCTCCATCTGGCCAGTTTCCATACCCAAAGCGGATATCCAAATCATGGCCAGGTGACTTTAGATCACCTGTGAACATTTGTGTGGCGAGCCGAAGCTGTACGTTGGGTAGGTAGTCTACGAGTCTGTGCAGACGCGGCATGATGCGGAATTGGAAAACCGTGGCAGTAGATGCCAGAACGATCTCCTCCCGTTCATTTTGATCTTTGATTTGATCAAGCCCGCTAGCCAGCTTCTGCAACGACTCTGAAATGATTGCAAACAGCGTCTCGCCAGCTTCCGTCAGGTGGAATTTCCGATGGTTGCGCTCGAACAGCTGTACGCCGATATTCTCTTCCAGGCCACGGATTTGTTTACTCACGGCCGCTTGGGAGACCCCCAGCTCTTCGCCCGCCAGGGTGAAACTATTCAACCGTGCGACCGATTCGAACTGCAGCAACGCCGTCATGGACTGGATGATGCGCCGGTAACCTTTTTGCTTGTCAACAGCTTCTGGGTTTTTCATTGTTATCCACGACGAAATTTTCCTGCCGCGCTACGTGTTAGGTGGCACGCTGCATGCTCTGATGAAACCAGCTTTTTTGGTGCGAGGCTAGCCCAGCGGGTTCAGTTCTTAGCCTGGCACTCTTCAGACGAATCAGGGCGCGATCGCTAGGCTTGTGCAGGCTCGGACTACAACAAGGCTCTTTTCTCTCGTCGCGAACCAGCAAATTAGCGATCCTGTAATGACCAGAAATACGCCTTGCCAGAACTGAGAGCTGAGATCCGCACTCAGCCAGACTGTCGAAAACCTGTCGACAATATAGGTGCGAAACCCACCTGACCCCATGCCTCCAGTTCAAGGGCGGGCAGGTGGCGACAAAAATTTGGAGGGGGTGGCTGTGGATTGTCGAACCAGCAACTGCGCGCTAAGGAGCTGGGATTTAATGGTCGTTCCTTTTTTAAGATTCGCAACCAACGCTTCTGCACTCCGTAGCCCCATCTCTGTTGACGGAATAGCTAAGGTGGTAAGGGGGGATTGAGGTATTCGGAAAATTCCAGGTTGTCGAACCCCACGACCGAAAGATCTTGAGGCACGTTGATCCCCACGCGTTTGCAAGCTGACAGCACCCCAAAAGCAATCACGTCGCTATTGCATACGATGGCAGTAGCCTCTGGGAAATCTAGCTGGGCGCGACGCAAGCTCTGCTCACCGAACGAGATCGTAAATTCTGGCTGGCACTCGTACATCCTGTAGCGACATACCTCGTGAAAATTGGAGAGTGTGTCAATGAAGGCCTGAGTACGTGCCTGCTGTCTGTCGTTGCCTTGCATGGGCCCTGTTAGAAGGCAGAAATTTCGGTGGCCCAGACCGAGCATGTACTCAGCTACCACCTGCGACGATTGATAGTTGTCGAACCCAATGCAAGGGAACGCATGCTCCCTGATGAATGAGTAGGTACACACAACTGGTGTTTGATGAGAGTTGATGTAATCGATGGTGGCCTGATCGCTGATCTGGCCCACCACGAGTAGGCCTTCTACCCCTTGTTCAATCAGTTTTTTTGCGGAGTTGAGGATTGCCGCTGAGTCGAAACCGCACGTCAGAATGCAGACCACATAGCCGTACCTGGCCATCTCTTGCTGAAAGCTATTCATCATTGTGGAATAGATCGAGTGCGTAAGGGTTGGGACGATCGCACCGATTATGTTGGTTTTTCGAAGCCTGAGGGCTTTCGCAGAAGCATTCGGCATGTACCCCAACTCTCCAGCGATTTTCAGGACTTTTTCGCGAACAGCATCGCGGACATGGGCTGGTAGGTTGAAGCTCCGAGACACGGTGGCCACGGAAACTCCTGCCGCCTTTGCGACATCAGTGACATTGACCTTGGTAGTCTGTTTTTTACGGTAGCCATCGAAGGGCCTCGAACAAATATCGGGTGGTCGTTGAAGCTGCCCAGCTACAGTTTGGTGAATGCGAATACGCTGTTGGCTTCTATAGCTTGAATGTTTTGTGGGTCGAGTGGATGGCGGACAGTCGACGTGCGCTAGAGCAGTTTTTCAGTCCGGACGTCGCTCGTGCTCTTGATGCTGTGATAGAGGGTGTATCGATTCACAATTTTGCACGCGCGGACATTTTGCCAAGGGAGGAGGTGGAGAACCTGGTACGGCGAGTGGCCCAGAATGACCATGTACTTCAACGTTGAAGAAGCCCTTAGCACCAAAGCTATCCCTGCTACATCGTTGCATTGAGAGCGAGGGCGGAATTAATTCGGTCAGCGTCCGCCTAACTTATCTTGATTGAGACATATGGACATCCGTTGATGCTGCGATAGCTTTCCAATTGCACTAGCCCTGAGGATAGGTAGCGGTATCTGCACCTGAACCGGAGGCAGCAGGTGGGGAGAGCCCCAGCTATCATTAAAATTCATATTATCTTTGTGAAAATCGTTTAGGATGGAGCATTGTGATTATTCAGCCTTACTAAAGGATATGCATTTATGTCGCGTCTAGCAGAATTCCGTCAACTTGAGCAGAAATTGGCAGCTCAGCTCGCCGAGCTGGAAGCCCTCAAGGGCAGCTCCGAGCTGCAAGCAGAAATTGAATTTGAGACCAAACTGCGCGACCTGCTGGCCAAGTACGGCTTCAGCTTGCGTGACATCATTAATATCCTGGATCCTCAGGCAAACCGTCGGGCTGCTCCGGTCGTTGAGGCGAAAGCCCCACGTCGCGCTCGTCAAGTGAAGAAATACAAGAACCCTCACTCGGGGGAAGTGATTGAAACCAAAGGTGGCAATCACTCCTTGCTGAAGCAGTGGAAAGCCGAATACGGTGGCGATGAAGTCGAGTCCTGGCTCGCTCGCTAACTCAGCTTCGCTGGAAGGGCCGGAGAAGTGATTTATGAGATAGACCCTTCGGCCTACGACGCGGCGATTTGACTCCAATCAATCTCAAACCGCCCCGGGCGTAGCCTCCAAGGCCATCTCTAAATGGATGAGTAGAGGGCCAAGTGTCCTATGCAGGCTATTTGGAGGCCTTGTTGATCGCAGCTGCAAACCAGTCGGGCAGTTCGGCGATTGTGTCGTCAAAGATTTCCGAAGGGATAGAGTTCCAGAATTCGCTAATGGTACTGGAGAGGTCATCCAAATGGCTCTCGTCGACCATGAGGTCGGTATAATCTGTCCAGATCAGCTCAAATGGTATGTCGCCGAAGAGCGGCTTCTTCAGAAACTCGCGATGATTTGTCTTTAGCTGTTCGAAAGCTGCCCCATCACCATGCTTGTATGCGTTAACCACGTAGCGATACGTGCTGAGCTTTTGGATGATGGCTGAATTCTTCTCGATGAGTCCTGTATAGGTCAGAAGCTTGATGATTCTATCAAATGAGGCTGCCCATACTTGGTTTATGGCCTCTTCTGAAAAGCACCACTTTCTGATTTCATCAACCAGCCAGGATCGGAGTTTTTTGTCCCAGGCATGGTACATGGCAGCGATGATGCTCAGCCGGGTTTGATCCCGCATCTCGCTCAGCAATCGATGATACTCAATGCTGTGGTCGTAGGCATTCTCCAGGGCGCTACCTGGGTCAGCAGTGCTCGAAATACAGTAGGCTGCCTGCTTTTCTAGCCAGCGGTCTCCAGCTGCATTGGCCTCGCTATCTATGTTGTCAAACTGGGATAGAAGCTTGATCTTGGCTTGCTCAAGATAGAAGCGATTCTCCTCGATGATCGACTCTCGAAAGGGCTCATACATCTGGAACACCGCGTACCTGGGACTTCTGTTCCTATCAGCCATTTTCCGACTCCTTATCCGACTTACTGCTTAGTCGGAGGCACTGAAAGGGGCAATGCCTGGTTGGGTTGGGTGGTACCCCGGTCTTGGACATCGCACGTAGCGCGCTTGACGTCCTCAATTGACCCTACCCAGTGATTGCCGTTTTCAAATGCGGTGAACCCCATCCGCGCCGCGAAGGCAGAGGCTTTTTCATTGGCACTCTCGATTGCTAAGTACTTGAAGCCAAAGGTCGGTGCCAAGCTTATCAGCAATTCCAGTAGTGCGCGGCCGTGGCCGGCTCTTTCCTGCTTGAACATGATACGGGCGAGTATGAGGCATTCGCGCGGCCAGAAATCTCTTTGTGGTGGGAAGAGGCGGAAATATAGGTCATACCGCAGAGAGTAAGCCGTGAGAGTAACCCTGCGCGTGCTAAGGGTCTGTCGCACGTACTTCCGCTTGTACCCAAAGCGTTCGCTGAGATATTCAGCCAGCACATCCATTAGCTGGGTATTGCATTCAGTTGCGTAGTCGCGCCATACCTCATCGCTTGCTGTGAGGGAGGGAGAAGCTGTCATCGATAGCTCTCAGTTGGGCCGTGAGTTACTGGAAAATGCTCAGCTTAGCAGGTGATTATGAATCGAGTGCTTTTCGTGGTTAGCCACGGCACGGCATGGCGGCCGTTCGAGCAGGCGTCAGATCTTGATGCCTATTCCTCTGCTAGAGTTGATACCTCAATCAGGCATATCAAAGGGAAATTCTCATGGCGGTTGAGGCACTTCGCGCAGCGACACAATACAATGACATGAAGGGGAGCTCAGCAGCTGACAGGGCTGATGGTGTTGGCCCTGAAGACTGGCTTCGTCAAAAAGGACATATGTCCCAGGATGAGTTCTTGGTAGGTACTGAGCTTTATGTCGGCGAGAACCATGGAGCCCACGTGGATCCGGTCGATGTGACATTCCTGATCATAGATGCTTCCAGTCGCGACAACGTCGCAGGCCGAATAAGCGACCTTCCCCTAGGAGAGCCTGTAGACGTCAGGAGGCTTCATGTTGAGATGGGGCTCGTGGATTTCTTTGCTCTGTTCAAGCGCTTCAATGTGACGCTGACTTCGCTCGATGAGATGCAAGGTCGAGACTATCGCTTCACCTGATAAAAAGGGGCGGTTACTGCCTTCTTGGGGTGGCCGGCTTCACCTGGCGATTGTTAATTGATGTGAGGGATATGATGAGGCATGATTGTCAAGGACGGCAACTCGGCGCGGTACGAAATAAGGCTTTGACTAGTTTTTGTCAAAGCCTTTTATTTGTTTGTCACATTCGAAAATAGCGTACCTAATGGGTTGATTAGGAAGCAAGTTGGTTAATAATTAGGTGTGTTGTCCTTCTGGTTGCGCCTCTTTTTCCAGTGTGTGTATTATCATTTGTGTTGCTACAATAAGTGCAAATTGGGATACAAAGGTAAAGCACGCTGAAAGCAATGTAGATTTGATGTCTAGGTCT
>NZ_JBJJLN010000104.1:0-5936 GCF_046230725.1 Pseudomonas sp. KCJK9000
CAACCTGATCGAGAAGCGCTCGGGGCATAGCAAGCTGCAGAGCTTTATTTACGACTGTGAGAACCGGCTGGTGCGGGCGCAGACGCTGGTTAACGGCAAGCTGAAGAGTACCGGGCAATACCGGTACGACAGCCTGGGGCGGCGGGTGGCCAAGCAGGCTGAGGTCAACGGCGAAGTCGAACAGAAACGCTTCCTGTGGCAAGGGTTGAGGATGTTGCGGGAGGAAACGCCTGGTCAGAGCATTTTGTACCTGTATGAGCCGGGTAGCTATGCGCCGTTGGCGCGCGTGGATCAGGTTGAAGGGGAAGAACAGAAGGTCTACTACTTCCATACGGACCAAATTGGTACGCCGCTGGAATTGACCGATAGCGACGGGCAGATCGTTTGGCAGGCGACTTATCGCTCATGGGGCGAGATAGAGCAGCTGACGGTCAACAAGGTCATGCAGAACATACGTTTCCAGGGGCAGTATCTAGATTGTGAAACGGAGCTGCATTACAACACCTTTAGGTATTTCGATCCGGAAGTTGGTAGGTTTATCACTCAGGATCCAATTGGTTTGTCTGGTGGGAGAAACTTATATAGCTACGCTCCGAATTCTATTGGCTGGATAGACCCCTTGGGCTGGTGCTCAAAAGCGCTGGGGAAAAATCTGGAAAGTAGCGGTGTGACGCGACCTCAAAACACCGCGGCCCACCATATTGTCGAAGATAGCGCAAAACTCGCCGCCCCTGCTAGGGCAATTTTGAATAAGCATGGAATTGACGTTGACGGCGCGGCTAACGGGGTTTTCTTGCCAAATAGATTTAACACTGATATCAGTGTGCCAGGAATACTGCACAACGGGAAGCATCCTAATATTTACTTTGAATCTGTCAATAAAATTATAGCAAATGCCGATGCCGCAGGTGGTAAGGATGCAGTGCTCAAAGCGATAGGAAATATCCGGCAAAAATTATTGAATGCTCCTAGAGAGTCCAGCTGGAAAGACATTTTTGGATGATTATGAAATATTATTATATAACTCAGAGCGATGAATTTAAAACACTTGTCGGTAAGGGAGACGAACTGGCCTTGTATGATGCCGCACAGCAGTATGCCTTTGGTAAAGATTCCAGTGCTGTGTTTTCCAGGCAGTATGAGTTAGAGTTTAACTCTGACGACAAGAGAAAAAAGGATGGCTCTGATGTGTTTACTTTCTTCAGTCCCGTGCTTGTTTTGACGTCCAAGGCTAAAAGCCTTCTTCAATCTATAGCTTCTGACTCTTTTGTGGATGTAGATGTTCTATCCCCAAACCCAGATCATTTAGGTGTAGTGGTTGATGCGAAAATTGATGGCGCACTTAATAAAGAACTGTCGGAATTTGATGAGTACCCTAACGGCCTGGTTGTTTACAAGCTAGTATTGAATCATCAGGCAGTACAGGGGTTCGACGTTTTTCGCGTAACTGAAAACCCACTTTCTATTTATGTGTCTGATAGGTTTTTAGAGGCGGCAAAGCGGATAGGCTTGAAAGGTTTGGATTTCAAGGAAGTTGAAGCAGTTTGATTCACGCCGTGAAGGCGATTGTGTATCCAAATGCTCCTTAAAAACCCAGAGTGTCAAGGACTGAGGCGTAAACCTCAGTCCTATTGACGAAGTACAAGACATTAACGCTGAGATACCGCTGCACCGCGACGAGAATGCCCTTGGCCCGACCGACATCAAGCGCGTGGTAAGTACCGCTACGACGAGCACGGCTAGCTGACGACGGTAATCAACCGCTACGGCACGCACCGTGCGCAACTTCAGCTACGCCGAAGGCCTGATGGTCACTCACAGCAAAGCCCTGGGCCTGGGCTGCCACTACCGCTGGGAAACCCAGGGTGGCAAACCACGGGTGGTCGAGCACTGGACCAGCGATGGCGAGCACTACCACTTCCGCTACGACCTCGACGCCCGCACCAGCTGGGCCACCGACGTGCTCGGCCGCGAGCTGGAAGTGCAGTACAACGCCGACCACCGCGTGCTCGCCAGACGTGACTACGGTGGCGAACGCTACGCCATCGAGCTGGACGAGCAGGGCAACATGGTCGGCCTCGACCTGCCGGACGGCAACCGGCTCGCCTTCCAGTACGACGAATTCGCCCGCCGATGGGGTGAGGCGCCTTTATAATAGTGCGCCGCCAAATATGAATCGCGGTCCATTTAATACTTGGAAGAAAACCTACTGGAAGATCCGGGCTTTGGATTTTTGAGGGCTTAAAATGACTTATATAGATATTTTGGAATCCGAAATAAATGCGAGTGGTGAAAATCCTGCCTTCGCTGGAGGAGCTGCTGACAATGTAATAGGTGACTTTGAAAGAGATCTTGGTGTTAACTTCCCTCCGTCATATAAGCTGTTTTTAAAAAAATATGGCGCTCTATCATTTGCTGGCGACACTTACTATGGCATCACCAAGAGTGGCGTGGATGCGACATCGGTACCTAGTGTGGCCTTTGCTACAAAAAGTGCCCGTGCCGATGGAGATGCTGACGATTCTATGATTGTGGTGAAAGCATCTGGCTATGGTCCAATCTACTCTATAGATACCTCGATTATCGGAGACACTGGTGAGCCTGTTATTGTGGAGGCCGAGCTTTCGTTTAAGCGAACCAAGGATAAGAATGTAATTTACCAAGGCTTTGAAGAGTTCCTTGTTGATATGGTGCGGCAGGCCATTAGAGAGCTTTGATTTTTGTTAGGTTGCGGAGTTTAACTTTGCACAAGATTTTTTGCTCTTCGTGTAATTTTTTTTGGAGCAATTAAAACCTCTATTTTTTTATGTGGTTAAGAGCGAGGTTGTGAGTCATGTAGGGACGGTATGACTATGACCCATCCAACCGCCTGAGCGAACAAGTGCGGGTCGACAACCTGACCCGGCGCTTTGGCTATGACGCTAGCGGCCATCTGGTGCGCATGGACGAGATTGGCTATGGCGAAAATGCCGAGCGGCCAGAGCGGCATACGCTGTTTGAGCGTGACACCATTGGCCGATTGGTCGCCAAGCTGAACCGCGATTCACAGCAGCAGTTCACCTACGACGACGGGGACCGGCTGCTGAGCATCGAGCGGCACCCGAGCGGACTCGGCAAGCAACTTGGGGTGACCGAGGAAAAGCTGGCGTACACCTACGATGTGCTGGGGCGGCTGACGCAAGAAATCACGCCCGATGGCACGCTGGGTTATGAGTACGATCCGCTCAGCAATCTGACCACTCTGACCCTGCCGGATGGGCGCAAGGTCAACCACCTGTACTATGGCAGCGGTCACCTGCACCAGCTGAACCTGGATGGCCTGGTCATCAGCGACATGGAGCGTGATGACCTGCACCGTGAGGTGTACCGGACGCAGGGCAAGCTCACCAGTTGTTTCGGTTACGACGCCGTGGGGCGGAAGGCCTGGCAGTTTGCTTCGACCTTGCCGGCCGACAAGCTGTCGCAGGTGCACAACACCGGCATCAATACCTCGCTGCTGGTGGAGCATGCCTACAACCCGATTCATCGCCGTTACCAGTACGACCCGGCCGGAGAGCTGGTGCGCACGCTCGACAAGCTGCGAGGCGAGATCAAGTACGAGTACGAAGCCAACGGGCAGTTGCGCAGCCGCGATACCGGCTCGCTGGTGGGCAGTGAAGAGTTCCGCTACGACCCCGCCGCGAACCGCCTGGACTTCAATGCGCGGCAGTTCGACAAGGTCAAGGACAACCGGATCAAGCAGTGGCGCGATCAGGAGTACCGCTACGACCCGTGGGGCAACCTGATCGAGAAGCGGTCGGGGCACAGCAAGCTGCAGAGTTTTATTTACGACTGCGAGAACCGGCTGGTTCGGGCGCAGACGCTGGTTAACGGCAAGCTGGAGAGTACCGGGCAATACCGGTATGACAGCCTGGGGCGGCGGGTGGCCAAGCAGGCTGAGATCAACGGCGAAGTCGAACAGAAACGCTTCCTGTGGCAAGGGTTGAGGATGGTGCGGGAGGAAACGCCTGGTCAGAGCATTTTGTACCTGTATGAGCCGGGTAGCTATGCGCCGTTGGCGCGCGTGGATCAGGTTGAAGGGGAAGAGCAGAAGGTCTACTACTTCCATACGGATCAGATTGGTACGCCGCTGGAGTTGACGGACAGCGAGGGTGAGATCGTTTGGCAGGCGACCTATCGCTCGTGGGGTGAGATAGAGCAAGTGGCTGTCGATAAGGTCGAGCAGAATCTGCGATATCAAGGTCAATATTTCGATGAAGAGGCTCGGCTACACTACAATACCTTTAGATATTACGACCCCGAAGTGGGAAGATTTATTACTCAAGACCCTATAGGTTTAAGAGGCGGTTTTAATCTTTATAGCTATGTGCTGAATCCAAATAACTGGATAGACCCTGCCGGACTAATTCCTTGTATGGGAAGACTGTCTCAGCGTAGTGCAGGGGGTACTGGGGCTAAATATGATCCTGTAAATGGGCAAGGCCTTTATGTATTAACAGATAATGGAGTGATCAAGTATGTGGGGCGTGGTGATGCAACAGCCCGCTTAGGTGTGCCAGCTGCAACACCAGGTAAATCTAACTTGCAGCAACATGTGTTTTTTGATAATAATTTGACCAAAGCTGAGGCCAAGTTTCTGGAGCAAAAAACTATGGGTCTTAATGGAGGCGCGCTTTCGACCAATGAGTTTAAAAACTTATTGAATAGAATCAGATCGTATAGTCCCTCTAACCCTAATGCTTCAATTTATGATGTGGCCGGGCATAGCCCAAGCTGGGGGATGGTGTACTATCCGACGCTTTGGCCAAGATGAAGGGGCTAGGCTTATGATAGGAGTTAAATCTATGCGGGTTGGCGACTATTTTTCTATCCCTATGGGGGATGGTAGGTTCGCAATTAGCCAAATAATTTGGCTTGGAACAGAAAGCCAGGAACAAAAGTTTAAAAAGATATTTGCTTTCGCTGTGTTGTCTGTCAGCACTAATGAGGAGGTACCTGAGAATGTCGAGTATTTGATATTCAAAGATCACAGGGGAAGCTTTTCGATAGTTTTTACGGCTGTGGACAAACTAAAGACGGGTGACTGGCATATTCTGCAGCACGGTATAGTTTCTGATGCCGCGCTGAAGGATTTTGAATTTAATATGGCGGGTACTCTTTACCGGCGAGGGAGTCCAGTCAGGGTTTTGGCTATTGAGGAATATCAGGATTATATATTAATGGGTGTATCCGGTTTTGCTTTGGTCGAAAATTTTCTGCAGCAATATTGAGAGATTAAAGTTTTGCTCGTTGTCTTGGTTCTTTAATAAAATATCAGAATGAGGAGTGCAATCTTATATGTCAAAGATTGCGCTCTTTGTTGCTCAATTGATCGTTGGTTTCACGCATATGCTGAGATGCTTTGGAAGTGCCTGGGCCAAGCGCTAAGAGTCTGGTCAGTGAGACAGACTTTACACTGCCAGATTGGCGGTTCCATTCATGGCCGTGGAACCGGGCGAGAGCATTATAATCACAGTGAACGTATTGATCTAGTGTGCTCCGAGAGCGGGCATTACACCCCTCAAGCGTAGGTAGTTGATGATTATATATTGTCAACTAAGCGGTACGAGTATTGAGTTTACCCTCAAGGTTGATAGATCGTCAGCGTCGGCTTTGAAATAGAGTAGTTTTTTCTGACCTCACTAGCGTATTTGTAGAGTCAATGCATTCTTAAATGCTCCGTGACCGATGCGTTGAACCAGACCACCACGCTGGAGCGCAAGCCGGACGGTGAAGTGGTGCGCATCATCCATCCCGACGGTACCAATGAAACCTTCGGCTACAACGTCTACGGCCAGGTAGTGAGCCACACCGACGGCAAGGGCCAGACCACCCGCCTGATGCGCACCGCACGCGGCCTGCCCAGCAGCCGCGAGGATGCCAAGGGCCAGCGGGTA
>NZ_JBJJLN010000105.1:0-5469 GCF_046230725.1 Pseudomonas sp. KCJK9000
GCGGTGAAGTTGATTTGATTTTGTCGCATGTGGTTCTGTTCTTTATTTATGCTTTGGCTGGCTTCGTTAGCAGTTCGGCTTCAAGTTTCTACTCAATCCGCTCTGCTAATGAAGCTTGGTTGCGATACGTCCAAGCCACGCTTGGAGAGTGCACCAAGTCGATGCAATATGCCAGCGAGAATAATAAAAGATCTGTAACGCAGTGGTTAAGTGGCGAGGCCAGCGCCACACTAGCGTACGCATGCAACTTTTACATTGGCCTAATTTCCACCACGCTCAATATTGGACTGTCGCTGATTGTGTTCTATATCTCGACCGGCTGGGAGTTAAGCTTAGCAATGGCTGCATCACTAGGGGTTTCCATCGTTCTTGTGAGCATTCTTCGTCGAAGGATAGAAGATACCTCGGGAACTATGCAGGCCCGAAAGCTACAAGCGCTCTTAGCAATTGAGCTCACTTGGAATTCTGCTATTTTCGGCAGCAGGACAATGCGAAGTAAAGGGTTTGCAAATCTGCACGGCAAAACCAAGGCGTATTTTACTCAATCGAATCAGTACGCCGCCTTAGAACAGGTAATAGCATGTGCCCCTATAATAATTTCAACTTCGGCAGTCATAGGTCTTTTGCATTATTCAGCGATATTCAGTGTCGCGCTTGCAGGGACGTTAGTGGCTCTACTCCCAAGGACGCTGCAGTTGCTAGGTAATGTTCATTCCATCAGTCTTTACATGAGTCAGTTTTATTTCATTCGAACCAAGCTTCGCAATCTAAAAAATTTCCAACACCAGTTGGAGGCTCACGTTAACATGGATGTGGCAAATTTTGAGTGCGTGTCGATCTATGACAGTATTGCTCGAAAGCCCATATCGCCTGGTGAGCTAGTTAAACAAATCCAAAGCGGCATCATCACCAGAGGTCGCTATAAAGTCACTGGGGGCAACGGAGCGGGGAAATCAACACTACTTAAAGTCTTGAAGGGGGCTATGAGCGACTCGTTACTCATGACCCCTGAAACACGCTTTCTAGACTTAGAGGTAAGTCTATCGACGGGCCAGACGAGGCAGAAGGAACTTGAGGCATTGATGATGAATCCTCCACCAATGCTAATGCTTGATGAGTGGGATGCTAACTTGGACGAGGTTAATTTCAATTGCATCGACCAGAAGCTGTTGAAGCTTTCAGATAAAATTCTGGTAATAGAGGTTAGGCACTCGCGCAATCGCGACAACGATCAGGAGGAGAAACGAGTTGCGATTTTGAAATCCGAAGGATGAAAACTCCCTGAGAGACAGCAAGCGGAGCACGCTGGCGTGACGGATGAAAGCCCGAACCCATTTGGCCAGCTCCTCGACGGCGGCGCGTAACGCACCCTGGTTATGGCTAAGGCGTTCGAACACTTCAGCAGCTGTCCGTAGCTCTTTCATGATTAGCGTGTCCTGGTGAGGTTGGCAGCAGACCTTGTGTCACGGTTTTTCTCAACGCCGGTTGCCGATGCCTCGATACGTGATGTCGTTTTAACATTTATACTCCGCTGCTCAAGGCGTACGAATTTCTGTACGCCGATGCAAAAAAGGCAGCGCTTACCGCATGAACTCCGCAGAGCAAGAGACCGGCCTAGGAGTATGTATCCTAGAAAAGCTCGTGAATAAGCCCAAAATCTACGAATCTGGGGATCCGACTGTCTTCGTGCCGATTGGTCGCTATTCGACCTCTCCGGGATGGTGTTTCCTCCCATGGAAGGGCATCGAAGGTGATTACAGATGGGGGTTCAAGGCCCGTACAGAAGTTGGTGATTACCTCTCGGTGCTCATTGGGTTGCAGGCAGCGTTCCTGAATGATGAGAAAGAGGTCTTTTGGGTCATAAAGAATGGAAGGAGAGCACGGGAAGCCCAACGTAGGGCTCGTTGGCGGGATGGGGCCGCAAGACCAAATCTGTTGAAACCTTGGGGATGGCTCGAAGTCCATTTCGAGAAGCTCGACACCCTTGGTCAGGATCATTTCAAAGGAGCCGTGTTGGATCTAACAGGGGCGGGCTTTGAGGGTTGTGAGAACTTTACCGTTCGTCCGACTCGAGCTAGGAATTTTCAAAGCTTTTTCAGCCTGGCTACTACCGCGCTATGGGGTAATCGCTGCGCCATCACGGGGTCCGCGTTAGCCTTAGAGGCAGCCCATCTCAAACCAGTGGCAATCTGCGAGGATGATGATCCAGCCTTGAGTGATCCTTATAACGGAATCGTTCTGACTGCGTCGCTGCACCGATTGTTGGATGGCGGCTTTTTTGGCTTCGATCCTAAGGGCAATGTGGTAGTCGATCCCAAACTCAGCAAGAAAGAGCGAGAGATCCATCAGTTGGTCGCCGCACACAAGGTCGATTTTAAACCGGAAGCTGAGAAATACCTGCAGTACCGTACCGTGCGTACAATGGTCGGATCCAAGCGCTGAGCAGTTTCGGTAGATGAGTTGGCTCTAATCAAAAAGCCGTCGCTACCTACACCTCTAGGTCAGCCGAAAAGCTCTATGCGTAGAGCTTTGCAGTCGCCCACCGATGAGCATCCACATAGGCATGTTTAACCCTGACGAGGCGAAATACGCCAACGGCGTGCTGGTCGAGCTGCCATATCCAACGGACGACACGCGTTGCTGACAAAGGCTGCGCAGGAGGGGGTAGAGAGGGTTAACCTGGAGGGCTACCGCTACAGCAAGGCTGAATCCCTCTGCTCGACCTCAGCCAGCGGAATGATATCACCGGTGACCTGTTCGCGGCTGCTCAATCCGTGGCCAGCGAGAAACTGATGAGCGTCCTTGATGCGGTTAATCGGAAGTGGGGTATGGTTACCAAGCCAAAGCCGTTGGTAGTGCTGGTAGTTTCGGTAAAATGTCGTCTTATTTTGGTCGTGAACACTACTTGTGATGGGTGTTATCCACCTTAAGGCAGTGTCCACGGCCCAGGATAGACCACTTCCAAGAAGTTGATCTATATACCTGGTATGCTGCGGGCGGTGCTCAATTTTTTTCAGTTGAATCCATCCATGTGCCATAGTTAAAGATCAAAATTGTGAGGATCGAAGCTAGCATTTTTTTATGGCCTTCCTCCATGTCGTCGAAGTTTCTCTGGCCATAATTGAGCGCTGCTATAACTCTTCCGCTAGCGGCATGGACTAGCTCTGTGTGATTTATTGTGTGGGCCAGTGACGCTTGCTGTAACACAAACTCATAATCAGCGCCTATCCAAAATCTTCCCTCTTTCCTGATTTTGCTTCCTTTTGAGATAAGGTATTCGGCGAGCCGATCTTCATTGTCATGGTATTTCAATGGTGGGGTAGTGGTTGCTAGAATATCTATAAGTTCAATCAGTTTTTCAGAAAGATGGCCTTTCTCTACTACGTATCCTGTAGGGCTACGGAGTAACTCCCATGACTGATCTAAGTGAGACAGAGGTCGCAAGACCAGCTCATCTAGTGAATGACAAAGGTGGAAGAAATTTTTAACGTCAAGATTCATGCAAGGTGCTTCCTTGTTGTGCTCTGTTGTCTGTATCAACTATTAGAACTTCTATAGGATGGTTTTCTGATTATTGTTTTTAGTCATGGGGTGGCTCAGTTTCAGACTATCTCGGATGTATTCTATCAAAATTCTCTCCTGTAGGAATTGTCTCTTGGCAACCGGATACATCGCAGGGGCACTGGACTGTGGAATCTTGAGCCACGCTTAGTGGGAACTGTTTCTGATCCTTGCGGAAGAGGCCCAGAAATCACATCCACGCTCGAACGGTAGCTCGGAGTGGTTTGACTGATAGGTTGATTTCGTGTCGAGTACAAATGTGCTCTTTGGTTTTGCGGCCATTTATTAGACCAAGCCCTAGACAGGATGCTGATGGCCGAGAACTTTGCTTCGTGCGACCGAGTCCGCTTCCACAAAAAAGGAAAATCCTGTAGTCCCCACAGTGTTTTGGTTGTCTGTGATGTATCAGTCTATGAGTTCAGCGCTACGCATCCAACGACAACAGATGGTCGCTAATTCGTAGTCAAAGGTCAGCTCTGGCGCTGTAGCAATCCCCCCCTGTCTGATGAGGAGCGTCAGCACCTCGTGCACGATCTGATGCAGGCACGACGAGCCGTGAAAGAAGCGAAGGCTTTGAATGATTCAGAGCAGCTTCGCAATGCACGATCAAAGGTTGACGCAGCTAAAGTGGCTCTGGATGAGAGAGGCCCTGTCTCGTGGAACGATGCTGCCCGGACTACAACCACGGGAAGGCAATCAATATGCCCTATGCTGACCGGTGGGTCTTCCTGCGCGACCTTCTCTCATTATGTAAGCACTTCTAAGTCCGAGCTATTTTCGGTCTCAGAGAGCCTTAGGCCAAGGTCGAGGGAGGCTAGCCAAGCCACGATATTATTACTTAGACACATCGCTATGTCAGGTGACGAAACATCTGTAGCTATCCCAGCCTAGGCTTTTAGTGCCAGCGCCTTGGACGGCCAATGAAACTTGTCCTGCACTATTAATCTTTGTAGGAGCAATGGCTCTAAATTGTAATGCACCCAGTGCAGTGCCGCCCATTAGGTCGGTGATAGTTTCGTCTTGAAATGCGAAGTGACCACTGTAGTCACCAGATTTATTTGAGCTTCGATATACGCCTAGAAGAACGCCATCACTCCTTAATATGGATTGTCGAGGGTCAACGATTTTGTTTCCATCAAACTTGTTTGGAATGTCAACGACTGCACCGTTTTGTATTAAAGTTCCTGGGGCCTCCCATGATGGCGCAGAATTGTTTCTTTCCATGCGTACATAGTCGCCATTGTCGTCGATTTCTACTATTATATGATCGCCGACATCAATGACGCCGCCGATTTTTAGACCACCGGAAATCAATAATGTCCGGAAATTTGTAGTAGGATCTGTAGATTTTCGAGCCGATAGCACAAAAAAATTTTCAGATGGGGAATGCCTGTTAACCATGTTTTGCACATACCCGGGAATGCTTAAGGGCTGGGAGATGCCAAGATGTAGGATGTATGTTGTAAGGAGTGTAGGCCCAGGAAATAAGTCAAGATGTGCAAGGATCTCCCCGCTGTCTAATATGCCGTAGAAGCTTACTTGGCGTATTCCTGTTGGTATTGGAATGTCGGTGAAGTCACCTGAGAATGTGTCAATTACAAATATTCTGTAACTTCCATCAGTCAATCGTGCGCAGCCCGCTAGCTTCCCGGAATTATTTAGTAATTTCATGGGCCAGAATACTTGAGAGGCAGGAGGTGTGTATTGAGGCTGGTAGAGGGTTGTTGTCCCGTTTCTATTTACCCAATATCCGAAGTAGTGCTCAAAAGATTTCGTTCGCTGACCGTACATGCCAGCCAATGATCCATCCGATGAGAGATTTACTGAGAACATAATGCGGTCGCCTTCAACGGGAGGGGCGTTGTGCGGCGGGGGTATCAACTCTAAGTGTGTTATTTTAATCATGAG
>NZ_JBJJLN010000106.1:0-5403 GCF_046230725.1 Pseudomonas sp. KCJK9000
GGGATACCCGTGGCTTTGTTTCGCCGACTGCCCTGATTACAGGGCCATGTCGTTCTCAGCTTTGCTTTCGACCGGTGCGCTTGGCGCAACGCTGGTGCCGACGCTTTCGTCGATGACCGGCGGCTTGGCCAGTTGCAACACTTCTGCGGTGTAGTTCCACTCTTTCTGGGTGGCGGCTGCAGAGTCGTTAAGCTTAGTGCCGTAGCTCGGTACGATCTGCTTGATCTTGGCCTGCCACTCAGGGGTAGCGACCTTCTCCTTGAACACCGTTTCCAGCACGTTCAGCATGATCGGCGCTGCGGTCGATGCACCCGGCGAGGCGCCCAGCAGACCCGCGATAGTACGGTCTTGGGAAGCCACCACTTCGGTGCCCAACTTCAACACGCCGCCCTTCTCTTCGTCACGCTTGATGATCTGTACACGCTGACCGGCCTGCCACAGCTTCCAGTCTTCCTTCTTGGCATTCGGGAAGTAGGTACGCAGGGCTTCGAAACGGTCATCATCCGACAGCATCAGCTGGCCGGCGAGGTACTCGACCAGCGGGTACTGATCGATACCGACCTTGGTCATTGGCCACACGTTGTGCGTGGTGGTGCTGCTCAGCAGGTCGAGGTACGAGCCGTTCTTCAGGAACTTGGTCGAGAAAGTGGCGAATGGGCCAAACAGGATCACGCGCTTGCCGTCCAGCACGCGGGTGTCCAGGTGCGGTACCGACATGGGCGGAGCGCCAGTGGAGGCAATGCCATAGGCCTTGGCCATGTGTTGCATGGCCACGGTTGGGTTCTCGGTCACCAGGAACGAGCCACCCACTGGGAAGCCTGCGTATTCCTTGGCTTCTGGAATACCCGATTTCTGCAGCAGCTTCAGCGCGCCGCCGCCGGCACCGATGAACAGGAACTTGGCGTCGGTAGCCGAGGTGCTGCCGTCCTTGAGGTTCTTGTACTCAACATGCCAGGAGCCGTCTTCGTTGCGGGTGATGTCCTGCACTTCGCTGGACAACTTCAGGTCGAAGCCTTTCTGAGTCTGCAGGTGGCCCACGAACTGGCGAGTGATTTCGCCGAAGTTGACGTCGGTGCCGATAGGCGTCCAGGTGACCGCCAGCTTCTGGTTCGGGTCACGGCCTTCCATCATCAGCGGGACCCACTTGGCGATCTGCGCGTGGTCCTCGGAGTACTGCATCGGGCGGAACAGCGGGCTGGCCTGCAGTGCCTCGTAACGCTTCTTGAGGAACTTGATGTTGTCATCGCCCCAGACGAAGCTCATGTGCGGGGTGGTGTTGATGAACGAGTGCGGGTTCTTCAGCACGCCTTGGCGAACCTGCCACGACCAGAACTGGCGGGAGATCTGGAAGGCTTCGTTGATTTCGATGGCCTTGGAGATGTTGACGTTGCCGTCTTTGTCTTCCGGGGTGTAGTTCAGCTCGGCCAGCGCGGAGTGGCCGGTACCTGCGTTGTTCCAGCCATTGGAGCTTTCTTCGGCCACGCCATCAAGGCGCTCGACCATTTCCATCGACCAGCTAGGCTCCAGCTCGTGCAGCCACACGGCCAGGGTGGAGCTCATGATGCCGCCGCCGACCAGCAGCACATCGACTTTCTTGGTTTCTGCGGCGTGCGCTTGCATGAAGCTCGCAGCAACAGCCAGACCCAGCAAGGTCTTGCCAGCTTTCTTGAACATTGATCAATTCCAGTCAGTAGAACGGAGGGTGGGCCTGTGGCTGACCCAGATGCTTCGTGTTCTTGCGCGCAGGCTTTTTATGATCATTGTTCAGCGGCTTGAAGAACCAGAAAACGCTTCAGGCTTTTGTCGAATTGACTGGCAAGGCTGAATCGTTTCGCTGATTGTAACCGAATCGCCAGCACAAACAAATTGGTGCCCTTTCGGTCAATTAGGCGCTTTGCCCCAGTGACAGCTTGTCACAGCGCCTGCCGCCAGCTCGTAAAGGTCTACCCCGCTCGCTATGATTGCCGACTGGAAAACACGGATGTGACTACCCATGACCGAACGCGGCCAGCCCCATCAAGAAGGCTACATCCTGCTCCGTCAGGCGATCCCACAGCAGTGGCTGGATGACCTGCGCAGGGTGTTCGAGGCCGGCGTGCAGCCCCCAGAACGATGGCCTGTGCCACGTAACTCCAACTGGCGCTATGCACAACTGGATGAACATCGGCAAATTCAGGCCGTTTGTCGCCTGCCTGAAATATTGGCGAGCAGCGGGATGCTGCTGGGCGAGCGGTTCTTTCTGGCCCAGGTTGAGGGCCGCGACCCAGTTGCCGGTGGCGGCCACCAAAGGTTGCATCGTGACGGCTCGGGGGTGCGAGCGGGCGATACAGTGAGCGCACTCATTTATCTGGACGATTTCGGCCCCGACAATGGTGCCACGCGCATCGTGCCGGGCAGCCATCGACCGCAAGCCGGCGAGCCCCCTTTTGACTTCGACGACGAATCGCAAGCGATACAGCTGGCAGGCCGCGCTGGCGATGCCTTGGTGTTCGATGCCGAGCTGGTGCATGCAGCCAGCCGCAACATCAGCGGCGCCAAACGCCGCACGCTGATGGTCAGCTATCGAGCCGAGGCTTTGTACGCTTTGCACGTGGAAACCCGAGTGCTGCGTAACGTACGCATGGCCACCTGCGACCGATTCGAACCCTCAGGCAAGGCGCTCGGCCAGCTAGCTAGCAGCTGAACGCCATTACTGAGCCAGCGGTATCAGCGGTTCCAGCCGGCCTCGCTGTTCTGCAGGGCAGTTGCGATGGTCTGCAGCCTGTCGTCCGGCAAGGAGTCCGGCAACGGGTCGGCCCCCGAGCTGATGTACAACTGAGCGTAAGCTTTGCGCATTTCGGCGTAGGACAGATCACGCTTGAGCTGAGTCTGCAGGTTGTTCAGCTCGCCCTGGATCAGCTCCAACTCACCTATGTTCTGGGTCTGATAGCGGTTGCGCAACTGCTCGGCAATCTGCCCGTCGAGGCTCGCCAGTTCTTCACTGGTATGGAACTGCCGCACCGCCTCGTTGAAATTGGCATTGGCCACGTACAGTTGCGCCAGCACTGCCATGGACATTGCCTGACGGCGGGCGGCGACTACATCCTCGCCCGCTTCGGCGACTTTGATCGCCCTTGGCCCTGAGAGCACGTTGAACAGGTTCCAGGTGACTTTGACCCCGTAGTCGGCCCAGCTCTGATTGGTCAGGAACGAGTTGCTGTCGTAGTGACCGCCAACCGACAGCTCCAGCCCTGGCAACAGGCGCAGCATGGCCTTGCGGGTTTCTGCCGCACTGATGCGCGCTTGGTAGTCCTGTTCGCGCAGCTCCGGGCGGCTGGCCAGTGCTTGCTGCTCAAGCTGGGCGAAGTCGGCCTTGAAAGTCGGCACCTGATAGCTGTCTTCAGAGGCGAGGGTGAAGTCGGTATTAAGCGGCAAGTTGATCAGCGCGGCCAGCTCGGTCTTGGCCAAAGACAGCGCACGGCGCTGCTCTTCCAGCTGACGGGTGGCCTCGATCAAGGCGCGCTGGTAGCTCAAACTTTGCACGGGGTCGCCCAACCGCTGGGCGGCCATGCGCTGGCTGTTGTCACGGGCCTGGTCGATGCGCCCCATCAGGCTATCGATCTGGCTCAGCAAGCGCTGGGCAGCCACGGCGCGCCAGTAGGCCGAACGCACATCCTGGGTAATGGTGTGAATGACCTTGCGCCGACGCTCTTCGAGAATCAGGCGTTGGTCCGCCTGCTGCTTGGCACTGACGTAGCTGACACCGAAGTCCAGTACGTTCCACACCATGGTCAGGTCGGCCACGTCGCGGTCGCGGTCTTGGGAAGTCGAAGGTTCGAGGGACTGGGTGCCAGTGCGAATGCTCTGGCTGCTGGACGCCCCCACATTGTTACGACCGGCGTAACCTGCGGCCAGGGCCATACGCGGCAGCATGTCGAAGCGAGCCAGATCGACCTGGCGCTGAGACAGCGCCTCCTCCATGACTTTCAGGCGGGCCTCGAGGTTGTACTTGACCGCGCGTGCCATGGCTTGGTGCAGGGTCAGTGGCCCTTTGATTGGCTCCTGATCCTTGAACATGGTCGCAAGGTCGGTTCTGGCACGTGCCTCGCTGACACTACGGTCGATCGGCTGGCTGGTCACGGCGCAGCCGCTGATGGCCAATACCAACAGGCTGGTGGCGAAGAGTTTGTGGCTATTGTTCATCCTTGGACCGCCCCCTGGTACGGCCGTGTTATCAAAGTGCATGCTGTGTTTCATGCCCGCTGTCCGATCGCTGTCGGTTGAGCCAAGGCCTTGGCCAACTCGCGCACGTGGCGCTGGTCGATTTCATTGATCTGCTGCAGTTGCTGGCCGAAGGTCGGTGCTCCGAACACGCCTCGCAAGCCTTGAGTAAGATCGCTCTGCTTCCACTGGCTGCCGTTGAAGACATTCATCTCAGTGACGCCCGGCACCTGCTGGCTGAATAGGCTGGCAAGGGTGCTGCTGCCAAACACCCCTCCTTCACCGCCGCCCATCCCTGCACTGCCGGCCAGGCCCGAGAAACCGCGGGCGCTGGTGCCGAATACCTGAGCGATAAAGCTCGGCGCACTGCTGGCATTGCCGAGGAAAATCGTGCCCAGCGGCCGCAAGTCACCACCGACGCTACGCACATCGAACAATGGCGGCGGCATTAGCGGCGATAGACCCGCGTCAATCACGGGCGCTGGCAACTGCGGCGGGGCTAACGGCGCTTGAGGCGTGCCTGGGGCTTGCGGTGGGTTCAAGCGATACTCCAGGTCACCGACATCCTGGGTCTGGATCGACTGCGCCTGGCCGACCATCGACACGCCCAAGGCGTTGCCTGCGCTGTCCTGAACGCCACTGTTCGCTGCATTGAGACTCAACGCCAGGCTGCCCTGCCCGCGCAGGTCACCCACCACGATGCGGTAGGTGCGAGCGTCAAGTTGTTGCACCGACTGCACTACACCACTGGCAGAGTTGCTGCCGAGCACCGAAAAATCACTGGCATCGACACCGCTGACCGCTTCGTCGAATGTCAGGGTAAAGCTCAGGGTACGGTCGCCGGGCGACACAGGGCCATCGACCACAATGCTGCTTGGCTGAGGTGCTTTGGCATCGACCAGAATCCCTCGGGTATCGCCCAGGTTGTTCAAGCCCGTGTTGGCGTCGTTGCCTTGGGTGTCACGCAGGCTGCCACCATTCAGGTCGATCGTTGGAGCGACGGCGAAGCTGCTATTGCCGGCCATACCACGGGTGACACTGAGGCGGAACAGCAGCGCAGTACCGCCAGAGGTGGACACATAGTCGGCGTATGCCACCTGGCCGTCGTCCAGCGTGATCGCCAGGCGAGGGTTGCCGTTACTGCTGTTCACCAGCACCGCTTCATCGGTATTGACGATGAAGTCCAGGTTCTGGCCAGCGACG
>NZ_JBJJLN010000107.1:0-5254 GCF_046230725.1 Pseudomonas sp. KCJK9000
ATATTAGTAGGAAATAATAGGTGGGTTTGTTAGCGCTGGGAGTTACATTCTTAGAGTCTTTTCCGGTATTCGCTTAGAGATGCCTATGCCGATCGAAGATCCGCTGCGGAGCTCTTAATCAGCACATTGAACTCCAAGGCCGAGCTCCGGGGGCGAATTTTTACATTGAGAGTTAGCGATATTTTTCCATGAAAGCCAAAATTTTTTGGCAGTTGTCCTGAATTTCTTACTGATGCAGTGTCTTGTACGTGAGGTAATGATACACTTGACTATTCGCATAGCTCGTCTATGCCTATTGAGGGGGAACCCTTTATGCGAGGTGTAGAATGAGCGAAGAAGCTTCGATTGATGCCAAAAATCTACGGAAAGAAGTTGAGGATTTTTTGAACGGGTACCAACCTAGTGAGGAGGATCGTGCAACGATGAATGGCTGCTGTTGGCTTTCGAGAAACATGACTCGAGAGTGCTTCAATGGACTAAGCCCCAATATGTGTAGCCAAGCGGCTGCAAACTGCGGCTGTAGAGCTGAGTATGTTCCGAATTGTGTCTGTCCATAATGGGTTTGTGTTTTATTCCTAGTAATATTCAAGGCTCTCGCGATTTGCGATGAGAGCCTTGAATTTATAACCATTTGATTGCATGTTTAAGCGCAAGTATAAAACGCGTTTTGCTCGAGTGTTAGAGCTGCCTGACAATACCGTGGATTTCGGGTGCCAGCCCGTCGATATTGTTGCAGAGAGCGGAGTCGACAGGCTCGTCCGGCCTCCTTTTGTCGTGAGCGGCAGCGGTGTATGGATCAGGCTCGCATTCCCAGAGGCCGTTGTCATCAGTGGTTATTTGCTGCACAGCTACTGGAGGCAAATCACCGAAAAAATCGAGTCGATCACACCGTGCTGATATAGGAATACATGGGGAAACGAGTGATTTGGTTTCTGGGCGACGTACATGGGCGTTTCGATCATGTGATCAGGCTGGTGAAGCTCCATCGCCCCGAGGCAGTGGTCTTCCTGGGTGACCTCGAATGCAGCTTACCCCTGGACATTATCCTGCGCTCGATCCTAGAGCAGACAGAGATCTGGTTCATCCACGGCAACCACGACAGCGACAAATCGTCGTACTGGCATAACCTCCATGCTTGCGGCCTCACGGAGCGCAGTCTGCATGGCCGGGTAGTAGAGATTGCTGGACATCGTATAGCGGGGCTGGGTGGCACCTTCGAGTCGCAAGTCTGGCTATCAGGCAGCCCGGAACCGGCATCCAGAATTACGCAGACTACCTCGACCGCCTGGCGCTCAGACCTCAGCACGAAGACATCCTAGCGACGAAGAAGCAGCACGCGGTTTCTGCAATCTACCCGGACGACTACTTCTCTCTCGCGATGGAGAGGGCGGACATTTTGGTTTGTCACGAGGCTCCGAGCTGCCACCCGCACGGCTTTTCAGAGATCGATGAGCTCGCCCAGGCAATGGGCGCAAAAATGGTCGTGCATGGACATCACCATGACTCTCTCAACTACAGGTCTGAATGGCCAAAGCTGGGGTTCGAGGCTCATGGCGTGGCGTTCAGATCCATCATGGCCATCGACGGGTCGGTCATCAGTTAAGGCTTGGTGTCTGCGCGAAGAGCCGCTTGGTCATGGCCATCGACGTTTCGGGCTCGAAGAGGCCGGCTTGCTCCTCTTAAGTTTGTGAGGCGTCCGTCCAAAGGCTTGATACGGCCAAGAGTACAAATGTACTCATTTGGGGGATTGCTTACTACCGAGCTAAGCGGGGAGTGCGGGCAGCCCTTTCGTTGCCACAATAGTGCTATCAACATCAGCAGATAGCCCCATATCATTGATCCAAACCAGATCGGCCGGTTGCCAAGGACTGCCCTCATGCTGCTAAACGTATCGTTGTGTGATGTCTCCAGCTACTCCCCAGTCGCTCCAGTGGTGCTTGGGCCACTGAAGAAGATAAACCTCATCTACGGCCAAAATGGGGCGGGGAAGTCAACGATCGGTAACTATCTGCAGACCTTGGATCATCCGTCATTCGGACGCTGCAGCATTTCAGAGCAAGCCGTTGAGCCTGATATCTGCGTTTACAACCAAGCCTTCATCGAGAAGAATTTTCATGGGGGTAGTCAGCCAGGTGTATTCACTCTCAACGAAGACAACGTTGAGGCTGAGAAATTGCTCAGGGAGGCTGAGGCCGCGATTCAAGCATTGGAAGCCGACTGCCAAGCAGAAATGACGGTAGGGAAGGAGTCCAGAGCCGCTCAAGAGGCCTTGGAGCAATCCTTTAAGGACGGTATTTGGGCCCTGCGTAAGCAGGTAGAGTCGACGGCGCTAGCCTACTGTCTGCAGGGCGTCCACACCAAGGATCGCATGCTTGATAAGGTCACTAGTCTGGCGTTTTCGGAGACCCCAGACACCTTTGAGTTACTAGCAAATGAAGCGAATGAGCTGGTCAAGGCTAATGACCAGCCCATCCCCTCCATTCAGAGCGTTTCCTTCTGGGCGAAGGTGGTCGAGCAAGATTCACTGCTCCAGGAGCAGATCGTCGCTTCTGACGAGTCCTACCTCTCAGCCCTGATCCTTGCCCTGGGTAACTCCGACTGGGTGAAGCAATCTTTCGGCTACCTCGAATTAAATGCCGAGCAATGCCCGCTCTGCCAGCAAAACCTGCCCAAAAATTTCTACGACGACATCAAAAAGGTGTTCGACAAGACCTATGAGGAACGGCTCGGCCGGCTGCAAAAGCTACGGTCGCAGTACAGTTCCGGAATGGAAACGCTGGTTGCCCAAATTGACAACGCAGACTACCCCACTCCAAAACTGGCTCAGCTGACTGCCGACCTCAAAGCGCTACTGATCGATAACCTCTCCTTGATCGATAAGAAGGTTTCGAATCCTTCTATCGTGGTCACGCTCTCCTCAAGCGACGATCTGATCGCAGACATCAATCAGCTGATTGAGGTGGAGCAGGTTCGTATAAAAGCTTTCAACGACAAGCTGCGTGAGAAGAGTAGGCATCTAGTGATGATCACCGAGCGTTTCTGGTACTGCTATCGAGACGCTTGCGATGAGCTGCTGCGAGACACGCTTCCAAAAATTGAGGAGTTCAGAGAGCTTCGCAACAAGAAACGTGAAAGCGTGCAAGCCATGCGTGACGAAATCATCGAGCTTCGAAGGAAAAAAGCAGAGTACACATCCCAAACCACCAACATTGATCAGGCTGTCGAGAACATCAACCGTTGGCTCGGGTTACTGGGATTGCAAGGCTTCGAGTTGGTTAAAGAGGAGGGCCCTTTCCCTCAATACCGACTGCAGAGGGCTGGGGCGAAAGAGAAGGTTTTCAACACGCTCAGCGAGGGGGAAAAGACGCTGATCTCGTTCCTCTACTTCCTAGAGGTGTGCAACGGAGAGCTGGATTCCGCGTCGAAGAAGCTCAAGAGCCAACGCATCGTCGTGATCGACGATCCAATTTCCAGCCTGTCCCACAATTACGTCTACGATGTCGCCTCGCTCATCCGCAAGCACGTACTCCTGCCGGCCAATCGCTTCAAGCAGGTCATCGTCATGACCCACAACCTGTTCTTTTACCATGAGCTGATCAAGCTAATAGAGGACGACCGGCGTGACAATGAGATGGCTTTGTTCAAGGTCTCCAAGGCCAATCACAGTATTATCCAGCCCCTTCAGAGGCAGGACATCCGAAATGACTACCATGCCTTCTGGCACACGATGAAGGATGCCCTTGAAGGCAGAGCCTCGTCAGCCCTCATCCCAAACATGATGAGAAACATCCTGGAATATTACTTTGGCTTTGTGCAGCGTAAGGAAAAGCTCTGGAAGGTGATCGATGAACTGTCCGATGCGAACCCTGAATTCCGAGCTCTATATCGCTACATCAACCGCGAATCACACTCTGACCCCGTCAATTTGGGAGAATTTGGGGGCATTGACCCTAGGCAATACCAGGAGCAGTTCAGAAAGATCTTTGTTGCTACAGATTTCGAAGATCACTACAACCTGATGATGGCCTGACGCTGTAGCCTCATCTCATCAGCCTTTGGCACCAGGTTGGGGGCTACTAAAGTCTAAGGCAGATGCTTTGGTGGTGATGGCCAATGGCCTTCTCAACCGCATCTGTCCTTGCTAGTATTGCCTTCGCAGCTACCCCCAAGGATCTCTAGTACCGCCGCGCATTCAACGTGCATTGCTTCGCATACGGAGTGTGAAGGCGCTCAGCAGCCCGCTGAGGACGGATGGAGAAACTGATCATGAGCAATCGTGAGAAGGTAGTGCCTGTAAGGCAATACGAACGTTTCCGCCTGGGTCGTTGGGAGACGGTGTGCAAGCATCGTCGCTCGCTCCCACAGCGGTAACTTCTAAACCCCTAGGGGGTGGCTGCACCCTTTTTTGCACGTATGTTCTGCTTGATTCAACCCACTCCCACGCCTAAATCCTGACGTGCGATAGTTATGGAATGTCTGGCTATGGGTGCGGTCGCATCGCGTGCATCCTGGACACCTCGACAGATTCGATCTCGCGTTGAAGGTCAGACTCGATTTCAGCCATGCGTGACGGCGTGATCCGGATGCCGAGTAGATCAGCAGTTTCCCGTATTCCTCCATCATGGGTCATCAGTTTGCGGACATCGCCTGGGATACGGCGGCGACCATTTTTAGTAGCTCCGCGCAGCAGCTGGCGATATAGATGAGTGGGAGCGCCGATCCGGAGCGTTGTGCCGAATGCGTCGAAGATCACTACTGTAATTGCCATCTGTGTTTTTTTGATCGAACTGCTGGATTTCGTGGATTTTCTAGAGTCCTAGATGCCTTACATGGCCCTCTCAGCGTGAGAGTCGGTAAAAATCTGAGGATTTCTTTGCGAATTTACAGATGACTGTGGGTGAGGATGGAGGGGAACTCCAGGGGAGCCTGCCTTCGCGGTTTGTCAGTGCGCAGAGTAGTGGTGTCTTTGTGACGACGTATGAATAGCCTTCGGGAGCCTAGGTGGATCCACGCGAAATCGATGCTTTACAGGTGTTGAATATTCTGGGCTAAGCTATATGGTATCCCCCCGTTTAATCAAATGTGTCGATTTTTTCTTGAATTACGTCGCTGAAATGGGTGATTAGATTAAATATTAAATTATATATTTTTATCACAGATTTCGGTGTTAGGACGTCTTTTGATCCGTTTATTATCCCATTGTTATGAGTGTAGGCATTCCTAGTTCGCAGCAGGGCTTGACACAGGGCTTCAG
>NZ_JBJJLN010000108.1:0-5247 GCF_046230725.1 Pseudomonas sp. KCJK9000
GGGTCACGGTCACCGGCGTTTGAGCAGGGTTGCTCAGCGTCACGGTGTAAGTGATCACGCCACCTTCGGTCACGCTTGGAGTAGCGGTCAGAGTGGCGGTGGTGGTGTCGATGGTGTCTGTGATTTCAGTCACCACCGGTGTCTGCGGCAGCGTGACGACTACGTTGCCACCACCGGTAGTGCCAGTCACTGTTGTAGAGATCTGCCCACCATCAATGTAGGGCGTATCATTGCCCGCAACTGGAAAATTGACTGTTCCCGAGGTCTGCCCGGCTGGAATGATGATCACTGCGCCGTTCGAGAGGGTCACGGTCAGGTTGGTGGCCGGTGCCTGCCCAACGGTTGCGGTATAAACGATGACGCCACCGGCTTCGCTGATCGAAGGGGTTGCGCTCAGCGTAAGGTCCGTGGCGATCGGAGTGTCCGCCGTAGTGGACGCTGCGGTAAGTGCCCCGGTTTCCTCGGCAGTAGCGGCGGCTGCGAAATTCAGAGGGTCGGTGGGGAAGCCCACTGTCGGATCGACACTGCCCGCCGTGGCATCGAGCATAACGAAACTATGCCCGCCCCCCGCTGCGCCGCCACCTGCAGCGGTAGCGCCAGCAGCCGTTGCTTCGAGCTCGGTGGTCGGGTCAGCGCCGGCGGCAATCGCTTGTTGCAGTTCTTCAACCGACGGCGCAGCTTGCGCGGCGGCCAGTCCCAGGTCAGTGCTGCTGTCCGGTGCGTCTGCGCTCCACTGAGTATCGCGCCCAAGGTCCAGCAAGCGGCCATCAGCCAGCTCCAGCGTTACCGCTCCACCTGCGCCGGTTAACACTTGCTCGCCCGCGAACAGGCGATCGCCTTCGATCAGGACGCGCCGGATGCCTTCTGGGGATACTGCGATGACTTGGCCAACAATGCTTTTGACGATGGCAACAACGCTGCTCATTAGACTCTCCGACTTACCCGATGGTGGGACGTCCCTGACCCGAAAGGCATCTTTGATGCTCATCAGGCGCAATGGTGTCAATAAATATGTTAAAAATGCCCGTCAACTTATTGGCTATAACTAATTGGAATTACGTTAATGCCAAACTATTGACCAAATATCTCTCATCCTAAACAATCGGCGAAATAATGTCACATTGATATTTCTTCAATTATTCGATGGTGCTGATATATCGCTCAAAGGCCAAGACTGGGGTCATCTAGCGGTGAGTGAGGATGTCATTTTGCACCCCGCTAGCAATCCATTCATGACCCATAACGATGAGTGTTCTGATAGATTTCATAAATATTAGTAGCGGTTTGTTTGACGCTCCCCATCGGGATTTTGGCACTCTATGGTGCATGCCAAAACCCTGCCAAGCGGCCTAATTTAGGCCGGGTGTGGGGTGCTTGAACCCATAGAAAAGCCAAGCATCGCCAGATCCGCACTAAACGCCGAGGCCTAGGCGCCGATCATTTGGCAGTGCCCTGCCCGGAAGAACCGAATACCTGACACTCACGGGAATCGGTTAGGTAGAGATAAATGAAACCACTACTGCCTAGCTCCATTGACTGGCAGTGATGGCCATTCAGTTGTTTACTCAGTAACGAATCAAGGCGACCATTGGCCAACTGCTCAAACGCCGGGGTGTCGTCGCACCGCCCGCCGTCTTGAGCGAGCAGAACCAATTGAAACCACAGGTGAACCCGTCAGGTCCAAACTGAGGTTCACCCAAAACCTTACCCTTCAGGTTGAAGAGAGCCCCGCGTGGAATCCGAAGTCAGTCGAGCCCAACTCAACCACGATCCACGTAGTCAGCACGACGATCCGCTACTGGATAGCCTGCTGACCTTGTGTGTCTTGCATCAGAAACCCGCGAGCCGGGCGATGCTCACCACAGGCCTGCCACTGCCGGCCCAGCGGCTGAATGCCGAACTGCTGCCACGTGCCGCCGCGCGTGCCGGGCTGCAAGGGCGTTTGCTGCAGCGCAAGCTCGAGCAGATCCCGAGCATTGCCATGCCGGCCATGTTGCTGCTCAAAGAGGGTCGCGCTGCCGTTCTGCTGGGGTGGGAGGGCGAAGACAATGCGCGCTTGCTGCTCAGCGAGAGTGATGGTGGCGAGGTCTTGGTCAGCCGTGAGGCGCTTGTCGAGGATTACAGCGGCAAAGTGTTCTTCGCACAGCCTCAGCACAAGTTCGACGTCAATCACGGTAACCTGATCCCGCGTGCCCGTTCCTGGTTCCGCGACACGCTGCTGCGCAGCAAGTGGCTGTACATCGATGCCATCGCTGCAAGCCTGGTGATCAACCTGATCGCGCTGGCTGCCCCATTGTTCGTGATGAACGTCTACGACCGCGTCGTCCCCAACCAGGCCACCTCCACGCTATGGGTGCTGGCGGTGGGCATCACCGGGGCCTACTTGTTCGACCTGATCCTCAAGGGGCTGCGAGGGTTATGCCTGGACCTGGCTGGCAAGAAGACCGACTTGATCATCTCTGCGACATTGTTCGAGCGCATCGTCGGTATGTCGATGAAGTACCGCCCGGCCCGGGTCGGCAGCTTTGCCCAGAACATCCATGAGTTTCAGGGGCTTCGTGACTTTCTAGCGTCGCTGACTCTGACCAGCCTGATCGATCTGCCGTTCACCTTCATCATTCTGCTGGTCATTGCCATCATCGGCGGGCATTTGGTGTGGATCCCTATCCTCGCCTTCCCCCTGGCTCTGGGCATTGGATATGCCCTGCAACGGCCACTCATGGCGACCATGGAACGCACCATGGCACTGGCCTCGGAACGTCAATCGAGCCTGATTGAAACCTTGGCTGGGTTGGACGCGGTCAAGGTCAACAATGCCGAAAGCGAGCGCCAGTACATGTGGGAGCAGACGCTTGGCACCCTCAGCCGCCTGGAGTTGCGCGTCAAGGTGCTGTCTAGCCTGGCGATGAACATTACCTTGCTGATTCAGCAACTGGCTGGTGTGGCGATGATCTGCTTCGGCGTGTACTTGATCATCGACGGCAACCTGAGCATGGGCGGCCTTGTGGCGTGCTACATGCTCAGCGGCCGCGCGTTGGGCCCGCTGAGTTCGCTGAACGGCCTGCTTGCCCGCTACCAGCAGGCTAAGGTCACCATGGCCTCGACCAATCAGATGATGGAGCTGCCGCAAGAGCGCAACTTCGAAGAACGCCCTTTGAGCCGCCAGGTGTTGCAGGGTGCTATCGAATTCCGTGGCGTCGACTTCACCTACCCGAACCAGCAAAACCTCGCGCTAAAAGGCATCAACCTCAGTGTCCGCCCAGGCGAAAAAATCGGCATCATCGGCCGTAGCGGCTCGGGCAAGAGCTCGCTGGCCAAGCTCATCGTCGGCCTCTACGAAGCCGACAACGGCTCGCTGCTGGTCGACGGCGTAGACATACGCCAGATCGACGTCAGCGAGCTGCGTCACAATGTGGGCTATGTACCTCAGGATATTCAGCTGTTGGCTGGCACCTTGCGCGATAACTTGGTCAGCGGTGCCCGTTACATTGAGGACGAGCTGATCCTGCAGGCCGCCGAACTGGCCGGGGTCCACGAATTCGCCCGTCTGCACCCGGACGGTTACGAGCTGCAAGTGGGTGAGCGTGGGCAAAACCTCTCCGGCGGTCAGCGGCAGAACGTCGCGCTGGGCCGCGCCCTGTTGCTCAACCCGCAGATCCTGCTGCTCGATGAGCCCACTGCTGCCATGGACAACACGGGTGAGGAACGCCTCAAACAGCGCCTGCAGGCGGTCATCGAGCACAAGACGGTGCTGCTGGTGACTCACCGTGCTTCGCTGCTGACGCTGGTGGACCGGCTGATCGTCATCGATCGCGGCCAAATTGTTGCCGATGGCCCGAAAGCTTCGGTCATGGATGCACTGAAGAAGGGGCAAATCAGTGTTGCGTAACCTGGATTTCAGCGTGTTCAAGAACGGCCTGCGCCGCTATTTCAAAGGTTCCGAGTCATTGCACGGGCAACCGCTGCCAGAGGTCAGCAAAGCGCTGATCGAGGACGCGCCTCGTATCGTGCGCCTGACCATCTGGGGGGTGATCGCGTTCTTCCTGTTCTTGATTATCTGGGCCTGCTTCGCCCCCATCGATGAGGTGACCCGTGGCGAGGGCAAGGCAATCCCTTCGTCCAAGGTGCAGAAAATTCAGAACCTCGAAGGTGGCATCGTCGCCGAGATCTTCGCCAAGGAAGGGCAGGTGGTCGAGGTTGGCCAACCGCTGCTGCGCCTTGACGAGACCCGTTTCGCTTCCAACGTAGGTGAAACCGAAGCCGATCGCCTGGCCATGGCCCTTCGGGTGCAGCGCCTGAGCGCGGAAGTCGAAGACCGACCGCTGAAGATCGATGAAGAGCTGCGCAAAGCTGCCCCCAGCCAGGCAGCGGATGAGGAGTCGCTGTACCAGAGCCGCCGCCAGCAACTGCAAGATGAGCTCGGTGGTCTGCAGCAGCAATTGGTGCAAAAACAGCAGGAACTGCGCGAATTCACCTCTAAGCGTGCTCAGTACGCCAACAGCCTGCAGCTGCTGCGCCAGGAAATCGGCATGTCCGAACCTTTGGTCGCTCAGGGCGCGGTGTCTCAGGTCGAAATCCTGCGGCTTCGCCGCGCGGAGGTGGAAACCCGGGGTCAGATGGACTCGACGGCCCTCGCCATTCCACGTGCCGAGGCGGCCATCAAGGAAGTCGAAAGCAAGATTGAAGAGACCCGTGGCAAGTTCCGCAGTGAGGCCCTGACCAAGCTCAATGAGGCCCGCACGGAACTGAACAAGGCCACCGCGACCAGCAAGGCGCTGGATGATCGCGTGAGCCGAACGCTGGTCACCTCGCCAGTGCGTGGCGTCGTCAAGCAATTGCTGGTCAATACCATCGGCGGCGTGATCCAGCCGGGCAGCGATATCATCGAAATCGTGCCGCTGGATGACTCGCTGGTGGTCGAAGCCAAGATCCTGCCAAAAGACATCGCATTCCTGCACCCTGGCCAGGAAGCGACCGTCAAGTTCACCGCCTACGACTACACCATCTACGGCGGTCTGAAGGCCAAGCTCGAGCAGATCGGCGCAGACACCATCACTGACGAAGACAAGAAAACCACCTATTACCTGATCCGGTTGCGAACCGAGAAGAGCCACCTGGGAACTGATCAGAAACCGCTACTGATCATCCCAGGCATGGTCGCGACGGTGGACATCATGACGGGCAAGAAGACCATCATGAGCTATCTGCTCAAACCGATCATGAAGGCTCGGGCTGAGGCGCTGCGCG
>NZ_JBJJLN010000109.1:0-5183 GCF_046230725.1 Pseudomonas sp. KCJK9000
GCACCAACGTCGAGGCGATGTCCCTCAACGAAGCTATCCAGAGCGCCGTTGACTACCACCCGCAAATCAGCTCGAACCGCAACAGCAAGCTTTCCGCCGATGAAGATGTGAAATTCGCCCGCGGCGGCTACTACCCGAGCGTGGATCTGGTTGCAGGCTACGGGCGCCAGCGCTCGGACAACCTCAACACCCGCGGCCTCAATGCCGACGGCAGCAGAAACCACAACAAGGAAACCCTGAACTACACCCAGTCCGAGCTGCGCTTGCGGCAGATGATTTTCGACGGTTTCAACACTGCCAATGAAGTGGGCCGCACCGAAGCGGTAGCCACCTCGCGTGCCTACTACACCCAAGCGGTCGCTCAAGACGTTGCCTTGCGCGCCATCGAGGTCTACCTGGAAGTGCTCAAGCGCCGTGAATTGGTGACGTTGGCCAAGAACAACCTGCAAGCCCATTTGCGCGTCAACGATCAGATCGGCCTGCGCAGTGAGCGTGGCGTCGGCAGCACCGCCGACCTCGACCAGTCCCGTGCCCGTCGCGCGCTGGCAGAAAACAACCTGGATACCGCCGAAGTCGACCTCGCCGATGCCGAAGCCAACTTCTACAGCGTGGTCGGCCGTATGCCCGACGAGCTGGAGGGGCCGCAGTCGGTAAAGATCGAGATGCCAACCACACTCGATGAAGCACGTGAAGGCTTGCGCCAGAACAACCCTTACCTCAAGTCGGCCCAGGCTGACGTCAACGCTGCCGAGAAGCAGTACGAAGTCGCCAAGTCGCCGTTCTATCCACGCCTGGACGCAGTGCTGGCCACCGGCGCCAACAACAACCTGGGCGGCGAGAAAGGCCACAGCAACAACGACTGGCAGGCGGGCGTAGAGCTCAGCTACAACCTGTTCCGCGGCGGCAGTGACAAGGCCCGCCTGCAATCGGATGCGCACAAGATCAATCAGGCCTTGGACATCCGCAACAATGCATTGCGCGAGCTGAACGAAAACCTCAGCCTGGCCTGGAACGCGATGAACAACGCGCGTAAACAGACACCGACTGCTCGTGAGTACGCCGAAACTACCCAACGCGTCCGTGCTGCTTATCAAGACCAGTTCGGCCTTGGCCAGCGCACTCTGCTCGATGTGCTCGACAGCGAAAACGAGCTGTACAACGCCAACCGTCGCTACACCGAAGTGCGCTACACCGAAGAGTTCTCGATGTACCGTGTGCTGGCGACCATGGGTGAACTGCTGAGCAAGCAGCGCATCTCGCTGCCACCAGAGGCCATCGCTACTAACGATGTTCGCACCGAGGCCAGGCTGCCCGATATGCGCTAAGCCTCGTTCGCGCTGGCCTGCATCACCCGCACCGCCACCCATCCACCCTGACGGGAGGAGGCCATCGTGACCAGTATGCAAAGTGCGCAGCCGCGCCCGGATGTCGATGACCCACTGCTCGATGGCTTGCTGATTCTATGCCGGCTGCACGGCCGGCCAGCCAGCCGAGCCGGCCTGTGCAGCGGCCTGCCGCTGGCCCATCAGCGCCTGGGCCCAGCGCTGCTGCCGCGGGCGGCAGCACGCGCAGGCTTGCAAGCACGGGTGCTCAAGCGGGCGCTGGACGACATCTCGGCGCTGAACCTGCCCGTGCTGTTATTGCTAGGCAATGGCCGCAGCGCGGTCTTGCAACGCTGGGGGGAAGACGGCCGCGCGCTGATTCTGCCCTGCGAGGCCGACGGTGGTGAGCAATGGGTAGAGCGTCAGGCGCTGGAGCAAGCCTACAACGGCCACGCCTTGTTCGCCCGCCCGCGGCATACGTTGGAAGACGTGCGCGCCCCCTTGCTACCTAGGGTCAACGCCTGGTTCCGCGATACCTTGCGCCATTCCCGCTGGCTGTACGGCGACGCTTTGCTGGCCAGCCTGCTGATCAACCTGCTGGGCCTGATGGTGCCGCTGTTCGTCATGCAGACCTATGACCGGGTAGTGCCCAACCAGGCACTGTCGACCTTGTGGATGCTGGTGGCCGGGTTGTTCATCGGCACCGCCTTCGAGCTGGTGCTGCGCATGGTCCGCGCCCACCTGCTGGACCAAGCCGGCAAGAAGACTGACCTGATTCTCTCCGCCACGCTGTTCGAACGCATCACCGGGATGGCCATGAAGGCCAAGCCCGCCACCATCGGTGGCTTCGCCCAAAGCATCCACGACTTCCAGGGCCTGCGTGAATTCCTCACCGCAGTCACCCTGACCAGCATCATCGACTTGCCTTTCGTCGCCCTGATGCTGTTGGTGATCGGCCTGCTCGGTGGCTGGCTGGTAGCCATACCACTGATCGCCTTCCCGGTGGCGGTAGGCTTTGCCTTGCTTATCCAAGCCCGCCTGCGCGACACCGTGCAAAAAAGCCTGAGCCTGGGCGCCGTGCGCCAGGCGCTTTTGATCGAAACCCTTGGCGGCCTGGAAACCCTCAAAGCCTGCGGTGCAGAAAGCGAGCGTCAGTACCAATGGGAACACACCAACGCCGCCATCGCCCGGCTCGATGCCCATGCCCGTAACTTGTCATCGCTGGCCAGCAATGGCACGTTGTTCATCCAGCAGTTCTGCGGCATGGCCACCATCGTTGCCGGGGTGTACAGCATCATCGCCGGTAACCTCAGCGTCGGCGCGCTGGTCGCCAGCTACATGCTCGGTAGCCGAGTACTGGCACCGCTGGGGCAGATCGCCGGCTTGATCACCCGCTACCAGCAGGCACAGCTGACCATGCGCAGCACCGACGCCCTGATGGCCCTGCCCCAGGAACGTCAGCCCGACCAGCAAGCGTTGGAGCACACCACGCTCAAAGGCGAGTTGGCGCTGAGCCACGTTAGCTTCCGCTACCCAGGGCAGACAAACCCAGCCCTGCAGGATGTGAGCCTTGTGGTAACTGCGGGCGAGCGTATCGGCATCATCGGCCGCAGCGGTTCGGGCAAAAGCACCTTGGGCCGCATGCTGATGGGTTTTCACCACCCCGATGAGGGCCAGGTGTTGCTGGACAACCTCGACTTGCGCCAACTGGACATCGCCGACTTGCGCAGCCAGATCGGCTACGTTGCCCATGACCTATCACTGCTGGCCGGCAGCCTGCGTGACAACCTGACCTTGGGCGCGCGCCACATCAGCGATGCACGCATGCTGGAAGTAGCCGAACTGACCGGGGTCAGCGAACTGGCCAGGCAGCACCCCAACGGCTTCGATCGCCCAGTGGGCGAACGCGGGCAGTTGCTGTCCGGCGGCCAGCGCCAGGCCGTGCTGCTGGCCCGCGCACTGCTGCTGGAGCCGCCGATCCTGATCTTGGACGAACCCACTAGCCACATGGATAACAGCAGCGAAGAGCAACTGCGCCAGCGTCTGCTTGCCTGGGTGCCCGGCAAAACCCTGCTGCTGGTCACCCACCGCACCTCCATGCTCAGCCTGGTGGACCGCCTGGTGGTGCTGGACAACGGCAAAGTCGTCGCAGACGGGCCGAAAGATGCCGTTGTCGACGCCCTGCGCAAAGGTCGTATTGGCTCTGCTTTGTAGGAGTTCACCATGCCTCTCACGCACAACGTACGCAGCGGCCATGGCACCGACAAACGGGCCGAACATGACTACATGCCGGAATTGGCCGGCGCCACCTTACAGGATTCGCCTCGTTTTTCGCGCCTGACCGTATGGCTGGCTGCAGCGCTGTTACTGGCGGCGCTGGTCTGGGCGAGCCTGGCGGTGCTCGACGAAGTGACGGTGGGTGAAGGTAAGGCTATCCCGTCGAGCAAAGTGCAGGTGGTGCAGAACCTTGAAGGCGGGATTGTCACCGAAATCTTCGTCCGCGAAGGCCAGATGGTCGAGAAAGGTGCCACGCTGCTGCGTCTGGACGACACCCGCTTCAAGTCAAACAAAGGCGAAAGCGAAGCCGACCGATACGCCCTGACAGCCCAGGTCGAGCGCCTATCGGCAGAGGCCGAAGGGCGGCCCTTCGTGCTGTCGGACGAAGTGCGCGCCAAAGCCCCCCAGGTCGCTGAAGACGAGATTGCCCTGTATGGTTCGCGTCAGCGACGCCTGGCCAGCGAAAAACAGACCCTCAACGAGCAACTAAGGCAGAAGAACCAGGAGCTTGCCGAATTTCGCTCCAAAGTCGATCAATACCGCTCGGCGGTAGCGCTGCTGCAGCAGGAAACGGACATGTCGGCGCCCTTGGTCAGCAAAGGGGCCATTTCCCCAGTGGAAATTCTTCGCCTCAAACAGCGCACTGTGGAGGCACGTGGCCAACTCAACGCCACCAGCCTGGCCATCCCACGGGCCGAAGCGGCGATCGCCGAGATCAAGAGCAAGATCGAAGAGTCCGAAGCAAGCTTCCGCTCGGACGCAGCAAAAGAGCTCAACGACAAACGCACCGAGTTGTCCAAGATAACCGCCACCAGTATCGCCATCGACGACCGGGTCAACCGCACCACCGTGGTGTCACCCGTGCGCGGGATCGTGAAGCTGCTCAAGGTCAACACCATCGGTGGTGTGGTGCAGCCAGGCAGCGATCTGGTGGAGATCGTGCCGATCGAAGACAACCTGCTGATCGAGGCCAAGGTGCGCCCGCAGGACGTAGCCTTCCTGCACCCGGGGCAACCGGCCATGGTCAAGTTCAGCGCCTACGACTACACCACTTATGGCGGGCTCAAGGGCAAGCTGGAGCTGATAAGCGCGGATACCGTAACCGATGAAAAGGGCAACGCGTTTTATCTGATCCAAGTGCGAACCGATAAGAACCACCTGGGCGGGGACAACAAGCCGCTGCTGATCATCCCCGGCATGGTGGCCACGGTGGATATCATCACCGGGCAGAAAAGTGTGCTGGATTATCTGCTCAAGCCGGTGCTCAAGGCACGAACCGAGGCGCTGCGCGAGCGGTGACTGAGGGGGATTTCGTGAGGGCGGCCAGGTGCATGTCGGTGCATTTACAGCGCCTATGAGATCGAGCGCCGCCCGCGCGGCGCATCGCGAGCTGCGCTCGCTCCTACGTTTGTTTAGGGCCAGTAACGCCTGTGGCAGACGCGCGCGACCGCCTGGTTCATACGACGCTATCTCGCGCCATGCACCAAGGCGTCCGCGCGCAAATCCCACAGGCATAATTGGCCCGAAACAAACGTAGGAGCGAGCGCAGCTCGCGCTGCGCCGCGCGGGCGGCGCTCGATCTCA
>NZ_JBJJLN010000110.1:0-4932 GCF_046230725.1 Pseudomonas sp. KCJK9000
TCACAGAGCGTGAGGATGGGCTCTGGGTCAAAGAAAATCTTATAACTGACATACCACTACATATCAGTAACAGCGAAGCTATTAGGCTACTTTTCTTCCAAATCAGTGACGATCTTAATGTATTGCGTTCATGGGCCGAGGAGCAAAGAGCACTGCTCGTCGACAACAACACCTATAGGAAACTTCTGGCCTCTAATGGGTTATCACTAGCCAACATTAAGTGGATCCCACAAGAGATAGCCACAAAAGAAAATATCTGCGCCACCTTTGAAGATATTTCTTACGACACCGACATGCCAAAACTACTGCGCAAACTCAACAAGAAAAACGATTCCACCATCTCACTCAGAGAGTTCACATATTCATTAGGAATACCTAGCACACTAGCTCTCTACCCCTTTCAGTGCCTACTCATCCTCGAGCACCCAAACATTACGCCTGGCTTCCTTAAAGACTTTAAATTATATGACAAACCTAACAAGCCTCCTACTGGTTTTTTCTATGAAGACGGCGCCTATCACTTAGGCAATCAAGATCAAGTGGAATATCTATCTGGAGTCAAAGCAAGGCGAGGAGCTAGCAACGCCAGGCAGACATTTCCAATCACACAAAAAGCAGCGACGTTGATAAACGAGATTATCGAGCTAACCGCTCACGCACGCGAATATCTTAAAAAGAAAGGCGATCCCAATTGGAAATACTTGTTTCTAGGTAGTGAAATCGGCGCATGCCCTCCGTCAAGATCGGGTTTTGCGCAATGGAATGCATCTGGAAGCGATGTATACACGACAGAAATAATGGCTCAATTTAAGCGGCATACACCTAAACGGGGCGCCTCACTCAAAACCTTTATCCATAGAATTTCACTGACTACGGTTCGATCATCCAGATGTATAGAGGAATACATTGCAACAGCTGACTCAAAATATGCTGCAGAGCTATTAGGGCACAAGACAGAACAAGCGAGTTTACTCGAGAGCTATATACCTGCGCCTGTCGTGGCTTATATCGAAACTCTGAATCGCCCCTGGTTTCCTAGACACTCTCCAAGCTCAGAAAATAGCGTTTCTCATACTCTACTGGCGACAGCTGCATAGCACTGCTGTGTCGACGCTTGGGATTATAGAACATCTCGATGTAATCGAAAATATCACTTCGGGCTTCGTCACGCGTTGCGTAGATCTTTCGTCGGATTCGCTCCCGCTTCAAAAGCTGGAAAAAGCTCTCGGCTACGGCATTGTCGTGGCAGTTTCCCCTTCGGCTCATGCTACTGATCACATTGTTGGCTTTCAGGAAGCTTTGCCAATCTGAGCTACTGAATTGACTGCCTTGGTCTGAGTGAATCATCACTTGCTGCTGTGGCTTGCGTCGCCACACGGCCATCAGCATGGCGTCGATGGCTAGGTCGCTGCTCATCCTGGGCTTCATTGACCAACCATTGACTTGGCGAGAGAACAGATCCAACACTACCGCCAGGTACAGCCACCCTTCATAGGTGCGGATGTAGGTGATATCGGTCACCCAGACCTTATTCGGCTCACTGACCTTGAACTGCCGGGCCAGATGGTTGGGCGATGCCACTGTTGGTTTTCCGCCATAAAACCCAGGACGACGGCGATAGCCCGTTTGCGAACGCAGCCCCTCTGCCTGCATCAAGCGACCGACTCGATTTCGCCCACAGATCTCTCCCAGCTCTCGAAGGTCATCGTGAATCTTGCGATAGCCATACACGCCTCCGCTTTCTAACCAGGCATGCTTGATCAAGCCAAGCAGGCGTTGATCTTCTTTGGCTCGGGCAGATTGAGGCTCGGCCAACCAAGCGTAGTAGCCGCTGGGATGCACCTTGAGGGTTTGGCAAAGGCGACGAACTGGGTAATCCGTCGAGTGCTTGTTGATGAAGGCGTACTTCAGCCGCACTCCTTGGCAAAGTACGCGGCGGCCTTCTTTAAGATGTCTCGCTCTTCCGTCACGCGCTTGAGTTCAGCACGCAGCTTGCGCAGTTCGGCTTGCTGGTCATCGTCTTGCTGACGCTGCTCTTGGGGTTTGCTGTAGAGCTTGATCCAGGCGTAGAGACTGTGAACGGACATGCCCAGACGCTGGGCAACATCGGCGACAGGCTTGCCTTTCTCGGTCACTTGCTTGACCGCTTCGATCTTGAATTCTTCAGGGTAACGCTGACGACTCATGGCACCTCCTATTTGGGCCTCATTATGAGGCTTGGAGGTGTCTACGAAACCAGGGGCGATTCACTCGAGGCGTTCGCACTCTCCAGAAAGCCATTATATGTCACGCCCTGGCAGATAGCGCATTTTTATTAGTCAGCACCAACTTCGACAGCATTGAAATACTCGATGCATTCTTAAAAAATCACGTATCCACTGAATTGCCTGCAGCACTGAGCGACCCAGACGGACTAGAAGAAAAAGAAATTTCGGATCTGTAAACTGAATTAATTGTAAGAATTGGTGTAGGCACCCTCTCGACTCTTCTTTCAATTTCCAAAGCTGTAAAAGATTCGCAGAGGCAAAACGAAATCTCCGAAATCGCGAAATATTGGGCCCGCATGACTGAACTTATCACCAAAGAAATCGAAAACCTTTATGACCCACTTCTCAAGGAGCACCTGGCTAAAGCGATAGAAGCATCAGACGCATCCCGAGTGGAGAAACTTATTTATGAAGCTTCAATCTGAGCTCGATTTCATCCAACACTTGGACGTGGATTTGAAAGCTGTACTGAGGAGACCACAATGGCTCTTTTCCGACTTCGATGCACCTGTATGGGAAGTATCGCTTGAATACAAGAAACCCTTCCCCATCGACTGGCAGGTCATGATTGGCGATCATCTATTGACCGCACCACAAAACAAAGAACTTTTCGAATCGTTTAGATACTTCCTAGTCTGCTCAGTTGATGGCACCAACGGACAATCCAAAACAAGTATAGACGAGAAAAGAAAGAGCTTCTCAGAAGCCCTTACCATAATTGACTATTTTATTATGCACGCCGACACACTTGAATTGGAAGCCTGCGGCCTAAGCGGAATTACTGCATCCAATTTATCAACACTGCTTTACCAATACTCTACTCACCCCTTCTCTTCGGAGTCGATTTACGAGTACACAAAGCAGGCCGCAGTACACATTACAGCAATTACAGCAGAAACTGACCCCAAGCATATAGCAAGAGTAATGGTGCGCTACCCCTCAATCGAAGACCTTAGGGATGGTGACGATTCCGCCCCTCCTGAATTTCTCGACTCCAGTTTAGTTCCTTACATAAGGGCGGCACTTTTTTCTCATGGCTACTATCGCGGAAGTCCAGGAGAAGGCTTTCATCTAAACGGCAAGACCATAAGCGACCTGATATATAAAGGTACTCTGGCCGGCTCTAGAATAAAGCCCCGCCTCCACTGGATGTCCTTTTTTCCGTACGAGCAAAGCTACACAAGAGAACTCCCAATGGTTCCAGTGAGATTCTCTGGGAATGGAGTAATATCCGAACCCAACCTAAGATCATTTCGCAGCACTCTATACAGACTGGGTGCACTACATCGTCTCAACTTAACAGCCCCTCAGCCGCATGACCTAGAAAGCATCCTCAAGTTAGAGATACCTACTGCAGATGACAAATGTTATCGATCGGTACCTTCCAAAATCATACTCGATCAATTCAAGAATTGCGTGGAGTTTCATTTCAAGTACGGAAGAATAATTATTGACGGCTTCTGCCGTGTCGCAGCGTACAGCAAGGCAAACTCCGTACCAATGCACCAAATCGGCGATCAGACCCTTCAAAAAATTATTGGCCCCGAGCTTCTTAAACTTGGCGTAAAAACGCTGGGCTTATCATGCAAACGACTGAAGAAAAATAAAAACAAACCTCCGAAAACTGAGTATTACGCAAAGCTGCGCCAAAACGAAGGATTAATTGAGCTAGTGCAAATATATATTGGCTGCGCTCAGTTCGTCACCGGCACGCTAATGGCCAGGAGGCATAGAGAATTAAGCGGCCTTCCCCTACAGAAGTGCTTAGACGTAACGAAAGAGTGGTTAATCCTAGACCTTGAAAAAACCTCTAAAGGCTTGCATGGAGTTAGAGACACAGAGGGCAGGCCAATAGATCCGCTCCCCGTCGCAATGATACGAATGCTCACCAGAATGCAGCGCCTGCTTAAGCGATTCAACTTTATCGACGAGTACAAGCCATTATTTGCCACACCCAGCACATTGGGATATCGAGGTCTCATTCAGTGGGATGAAGGTTGGAATCGTAACATTGACATTATGTCAGACTATTTCCAAACTCCCTTCGATAAAAATGGCCACCGCTACTACATAAGACAGCATCAACTGAGAAGATTTTTCGCCCTTATGTTTTTCCATACATATGGAACCGGCGGACTAAATGCTATTCGCTGGATGCTGGGACATAGGGATATAGAACACGTCTACAGATACATCCGATCAATCGTCGACGCTCCGTCTTTGCGCGGCGCCCTCACGCAGTTCGCTTTAGAGGACATGGCGAAAGGCCGCCTAGAAAACTACGAAGTACTGGCAGATTTACTTGAGTCGAAATTTGGCACAGCCACATACGGCCTTTATGACGAAGTTGAGGCTGACATCTACATCCAGTCCAGAGTAAAGAACGGGGATGTAATTATCGAACCTGTATTCTTCACAGATGAAAACGGGCAGCAAATGCAAGTCATCGTCCGAGCCACCAACAAAGGCCATTAACATAATCCACCAGGCTTAAGAATATGCGCCCTTCCAAGAACAAATCCCAGCAAGTCGCCGACTCAATAAACGCAAAGATTAAATTACTTGAACTAATTCACCAGCGACCTAGAGATTTCTCATCCAATGAAGAGATAATAAAATGCCTCAAGAACCAAGTTACATTCGCGTCACTTGAATTAGAGTTTAC
>NZ_JBJJLN010000111.1:0-4764 GCF_046230725.1 Pseudomonas sp. KCJK9000
ATCTTATTGGCACAGCCTTGCCATTCAGATAGATTAGAGGTACCCCTGAAGGAGCGTGAAGTATCAGGGGCCACACAGACAGGAGTAGCATGATGCTGGTATCTATCGGTTGCGACGAGTAATACAACAGCCCGTTCAAAAAGGCCTCTAATCAGAGGCCTTTTTTGCGCAATGAAGAAGGGATTTGAAGTTGGCCAAGAAGCAAAATCATGGTTTCCGTCAGGGGCTCTTCCTGGCGACCGCAGCTATTCTTATTGTTGTCATCTGCGCTAGGAATACTGACTTTCTCGTTAAAAAATATCATGAGCAAATTCTTGATGAGTGGATTGGGCTCCTGATCTTCTCTGCTCTATCGGCCCTGTTGATCAATCAGCTTTACGCGAAGATCTACGAGAGATACGTCGAAACGCGTCGTGGGATTAAGTATATTGCACTGTCGCTCTTCGCGATCATGGTCAGTACGTACGTTGTTCTTCGTTTCCAAGAGGCAGTTGACTACCAGACATCCCTGGCTCTTTTTGTCTCTTCTGCGCTACTGGGAGCGGGGTGGTGGGTACAGGCTACGATCAGCTCTGCCGCTGCTCGGAAAGCGCATACCGTTAACACCATTATGAATCAGCGAAATAGTGAGCTCTTCATCCAGAAAAATGACTTTGTGATGAAGATGTTTCCGCGCAAGAAGACGATTAACCCTGTCTTTAACGAGCACATGCTTGATCCTCATTCAAAAAAATTTCAACATGCGAAATTCTCAGAGGAATATCAGCAGGCTGCACGTGATTTGAGTTATGTGCTGAACTACTACGAATTCATCGCTGTTGGTGTTCTCAATGGTGATTTTGATGAGCACCTGATGAAAGAGTGCTTCGTAGGAATTTTGGTCAGCCTTGAGAAGCGAGCTTATTTGGTAATTCAGGCGTCTCAGAAAATTCAGAATCCGAAGATTTTCGAGAGCATTGTGGCGCTCGTTGATCGCTGGGGTGAGCAGAAGTCGATGACGACTCGCTGTAAGGAAAATCAGAACGTCGAAGCTTTCGATATGCACCCACCGCAGGAGGAGACAGATCGCATGATGGCTGCTCCTGTCGCACCTCCCGCTTCTGGAGCAGCACATGGTGCTGGTCATGGTGCAGCTAATTTGGCGGCTGTGCCTCCACCGCCACCGCACGCACATGATGCAGCTGCTCCTGCAGGAGCGGGTGGGGCAGCGCCTAATCCCTGAGTGAGAACAGCTCTTTCTTGCGCATGTAGCTACTCGAGAAGCCGCCAGGTCGTACGTCTGGCGGCTTTTTTGTCATAGGCCGGCAGCTTACTACCGTTGGTTGAGTTGTAATTCTACCCTAGCGACTCCGAGAGGCCGGGGAGGGTAACTCCAGGCTTGACGCGGTCTCGGTTTTTTCTCACTATCGGATCCACGCCATTGACGGTGGCGTTCGGCCCTAGCTAGGTAAAGCCCCTGCACCGTCGCTTCATTTTCTCCCTTTGTCACCTTGAATGGTCAGCAAATACTAGGGCTTCGCGTTGACCGTGAGAGGCCAGACCATGAGACTCCCCGATACTCCTTCCCTTGCCGCGTTCAAGTCAGATGCCGCAGAGCTGCACCGCGCTTACCTAAGCGGCTGCCCTGTAGCGATAGAGAGAGTCGCAGCTGCGCGAATTCGTAGAACAGGCATTAAGCGCGCGACCTTCCTTCGTGTGATAGCTAAAGAGTATGGGATGACGTACGAAGAAATCGTGTCGATCGACCAGATGATTTCAAGGTACGCCGAGCATAACGTTGCTGAAGGTCACTGGGCGCAACCCTACCAGGGGAAATTTCGTCGTTCTCGTTTTTTATTGCAATTTGACGCTTTGGTGGAGTGCCTTCGTGATCAGGTTCCCCTAGCTGTAGCCGCGGACAAGAGGGGAGTAGATTTTAGTGGTTTTCACTTCAGTTTGCTGTTGTTCGATAGGATTGATCGCGTCCTTGATCGTAAGAAGCTTCCCGATTTCAGCCATCTTCAGGCTCCAGGAAGCCTTGTTCATTACCACTGGCTTCAAGATGTCACGAAGCTGACTCACGCCAATTTCAGAAACGCGAAATTCTATACGATTACCGCTGATCCATTGGTTCAACCTGGGGCATACGGTTGGGAGGCAGACTTCAGCTATGCCGACCTTCGAGGAGCTGACTTTCGAGGTGCTTACCTGAGGCGAGCTGTGTTCGTGGGGGCTAAGGTTGATGGAGCAGACTTCCGCAACGCTAATATTAATGAATGTATGTTCACTGGCTGTCAGGGAGCGTATGTGAGCGGAAATGTGCGCAATCGTAATTGGGATGTTGGGCCCAAAGGGCCCGTCCCCAAGTCATACGAAGACTAAGATCTGGCTTAGCCCCTAGGTTAATAAGCGCTCTTCTACCTGATGTGGGTCATGGCATGATGTCGTCAACCTAAGGAAAGGATATGCCATGACTCACCCATTTTGGATCGCACAGCGGCATGGTCACGACTGGCGAGATGAAAAAATCCTCGAGCTTGTTGATTGGTTCAAGTCAAAGCTTACGAGCAATCAATGGTCGCAGCGTATGGACGCAGTACGCTCGAATTTCGAGAGTGCCAAGCAGGCAATGCTGGACGGTCTGTTGCCACCGCTATATGACCCAGGGGATACCATCATGTGGTACCTCTTCCAAGCTGTCGCCTATGCGTCGGAAAGGCGAGACTACTATGAGCCTGAGTCGTATCGTATTAGCCCTATATTCGTCAGGTTGAGCATGTTGTTGCCCTCCCTAAGGCAGGTTGAGCATATCGAAGAAAGGCTCTTGACCTTGATGACAAAGGGTAGGGCAGAACCTGATCCAGGGTTGTTTGAGATTCTGGTTGCAGGTGCCTACAAATCGCGTGGGTGGTCGACCGTCGTTATGGTTCCCGAGCAGCCGGGAATAGCAAAAACTCAGGATCTTTTCGTTGAAGGCGGTCGCAAGCGATGGGCGGCCGAGTGTAAGCACGTACGACGCAGCGCCTACGAGCAGAAGGAGTTTGAGGTTGGACAGGCACTGGCAAAGCCGGTGCATCAACTCGCTCGGCAGCATCACACCTGGGTTGTGATGGAAGTGATTTTTCAAGTTGAGCTGGAAAAAGTACCTGCCGACTACCTGTTGAGCAAGGCTAGGCAGTATTTTGCCGATCGGCGTCATGTCGCTTGGCAGGACGAGTTTTCCGTTGGGCACCTTCAAGACGCTAGCCAGAATCTATTGAAGCGGGTGCTTGTCACTGACGATGTTTACTACGGTTCCAGCCGGATGGTGGAGCTCATCGTTGGACAGTATCGTCAAGATTTCGTCCATAGCGTCCTTGGTGATTGGACGGCGGCGCAAACAATGCCTTTCCATGCTACAGCGGTGAATCAAGCCAGTGTAGTGAGCTGGAAGAGTGGTTCGTACGAAGCGACGATGAAAAAAGCCAAGCACTTTCGAACGTTAATTTCTCGAGCGACTCAGCAGTTACCCATGGACTGTCCTGGTACCGTTCATGTGGGCTATGAAGCTATGGGACACAACTCAGTTGACGATGTTCGGCATCTGCAAAATCTGATGAAAGTCGGAAGCTTTGATCCTAGAGGAGCCCGTCTTCGGTGGGTTTACGCCTACTACTTCACTCCTGAGCACACCACTGCCCAGAATGAGAGCATGGCGATTAGTGAAACCATGGCGTACTACCGCGTAGGTCGGCATAGGACTCCTCAGCCTTTGCCAAACCATCTTCTGTTCGTCGATGGAGATGGTCAGCCAGGGAACCATTGGTAGCCTTAATGAATAGATGGTGGTCGATCCAAGTGTGTTGAGGCTTTATTTATAATATGGCAGTTGATTATCAAGGAGGAGAAGGTTTATGAGTGCAGCAGTAGTTGAGCGTGTTTTGTGCGTTGTAGATAGATGTCTAAAGAATCAGTTCCCTAACGATTACTACAAGCGATGCCTATATGCATCGTTCGGGGTTCATCGTTTGTTAGAGGAGATGGGGTATAGTCCAGTGATTGTGGGAGGTAATTTCGGCGCTTTTGTTGTGTCGCGTGATGAGCGCCTGGCGGGAATACAGGGATACGCGTCAAACTCGGGTGAGCATTCACACTATTGGGTTGAACTTAACGGCTCACTTATCGATTTGGGTACCATCTATCTACCAGTTGAATCCAGCTATGCTGCTCATGAGATGCAGGCGATGTTCTGGAATCTGAATCAGCCCCTTCCTAAAGGCCTGAAGTACGACGCGAAGGCTAGATATTCAACGTCTGACGCTTCACATTTGGCGGCAGAAATCATCGAAAAAATGGATATTTTCATCCGCGCCTGTCAGGAGCGGATGGCTAAGCCATTGGTCAAACCAAAAATTGGCAAATGGCTTGTGACCAACCAAGCATCGATTCAGAGTGCGGCAAAGAAAGGTGATTTGTGGGCCCGGGCGATGATTCGCTACGAGTCCTTTCCTGGCTGAAGGTATTCGCTAAGCCAGCAGTAAAGTCCGACTACCTAGACCTTCCTTTTGCTAGGAGAGGGAGCACTTTCTGAATAGGCATTTGTTGCATCCCTCCACCGGAGACAGGCTTCGCGATCTGTGAGCACTTCCCTGTGGCCCGTATGACTGTTTGAGTCGGAGGTGCTGTCATTCCTGATGAGCCCTCGCTCGCTCCCAGCGCTCTCGGCCCGAGAGCTGCAACCCGCTTTAGGGGATCATTCTTAATCTGGGAGTGCAGAAGAAGAAATTTTGTAAAAAATTTTAATAA
>NZ_JBJJLN010000112.1:0-4731 GCF_046230725.1 Pseudomonas sp. KCJK9000
TCACCTCTATTTATTTCATCAATCACCAGCAGAACTTTTTTATTTTCAATTTCTATCTTTCTAGCTTGGTCAGCCGCGACCAAAAAAATACCATTTTTCAGCGAAAATAATGATGGATTATCAGACTTAGGCCTATACCCTTGAACAAAATCTTCATATCCGTAAGATGGGTGAAATGTAACCTTGAAGACACTTCCAGCACCATTGATCCGCTCCCATTCGGAGGCAAGATTTAATGAGGCATGAGTTTTCCCTGTTCCAGGAGGACCATAGAAAACAACATTATGGCGCTCTAGGACAAGCTCATATAGGTGCTTACAACTTTCAATTACAGTGGGTTCATGAGTTTCAGATTCATAGCTACTGTTCAGTGACTCAGCGGTCCCGAAGTAAGAAAACCACTCCTGATCTGTCTCGAACGCATTGTAAACTGGTGCCGATTTAACTTCCTGGGCGAGCAAATCTATAATGTCGTCGTGGATCTTCCAATATCCCCCTCCAGTCCGCCCAGGCATTACCATCAGTAACTCACCCAGGCCTGCACGCTTGAACCATGGAGTTGTTTTTTGGTCTCGGACTTGCCCAGAAGGATCTCGGTCATCAGGCGCGCTAGATTGGTCATACGCTCTCTCGCGAAGCCTAGTAACGGGCCCTCCGCCCGTGACGGGATCATATCCTGGCTCTAGTCTGGCTCTTCGTATTTTTGAAATGGCGGCATCCAAATCAGAATGCTTAAGTACCCACATCAATTCTCGATTCAGCTCGTCCCAGTGCAGTTTCCCATCAAGCTCGATGGCGGCCTTCCATAACGCCCAATAAGGGTGGATATCGCAGTGATCAGGGTATCTTCCGCCATCTAAAATGTCAGCAGGATTTCGTAGCTGATATTTACGAAGGACAGATATAGCTTGTTTAGCCAGCAGCCTCCTATATTCCTTAGCGGCATTTTTTTGAGCTGAGCGGATCGTTAAACCTAAATCAGTAAGCTGAGTATTACCGTCTGAGTCTGGATACAACAACCCCATACGCTCAAACATTTTATGCCAGCGTCGAGGCCGACTAAGATTGTCTCCTGATGATGTTTTGACAACACCATCAAGAGTGCCCCTCTTTCCCTCAGCTCTCATTATGGCGTCGAGCTGTGTGCCAATTTCGACTTTAAACTCAAACCCTACTGTAGTTGGGCTATCACGATCAGGAGCCTGCCAGCGGTCAAAAATCATATATTAGCTCTTTCCATGAACAATTAAAAATTCAGCTGAATCTGTGGACTTTCATGACCAAAATTAAAACTCATGCCCTTTGCCATATTTGACTTACAAGAATACAGGGCCTCTATCACCGAATTTCCGAGTGCTTTTGCAAGTACAGGAGGAACTGCATTGCCAATTTGACGCGCAACTTCTTCCCGATTCCCATCAAATGAAAAATCATCTGGGAACGTCTGAAGTCTAGCGCCCTCTCGTAACGTTATGCTACGGTGTTCAACTGGGTGAGCGTATCTACCTCTAGTAAAGCTATCAAATCTTGCTGTAATGGTGCCTGAGGGTTTGTCCCATGCCAATCTTCCATATACCTCTACATGTCTATGAGAGGGATTATTTTTATGGCATGGCAACTGAAGGTGGTCTGGAAGGTCATTTCGCCCACCACCAGGAGGAATATGTTTTAATCGTTCGATATTAATTTGAGACATCCTTGCCTCTCTAGCATGGTTAAGTACTATAGGGTGAGGAGAACCGTCTAGAGGCGGTGATGGCAGGTCTGAGATTGCCTGCCGAACGGTGCGATAACTATCTGGCCCCAGAATCTCTTCCGGATACTTGAATATTTTTCCATATTCAAAAAGCCCGCCAATCAATATGACTCTTTTTCTTAGTTGAGGTGTGCCATAAGCAGCAGCCTCCAGCTTTGCTAAATGGGTATGGTAGCCAAGATCTGTAAAGCGATCTATAAGCTCATCAAGGAAAGGCTTTCCTCTCTTTGACATAAGTCCAGATACATTCTCCATTAGGAAAAACTTTGGCCTAATACCGTCTACAAATCGAAGGAATTGAAAAACCAAGTCATTTCTGGCGTCTTGATCAGCCCCCCGTCTCTGTATCGAGAAACCTTGGCAGGGCGGGCCACCCGCAACAAGATCACAGTCGCCTCTATTTAACGCAGAATATTCTAAAACTCTAGCTGGATCCAGTGAGTGAATGTCAGCCTCAATGAGATGATCGCCAAGGTTTCGCCTATAGGTCTTGGAGGCCAACCGATCAAACTCAACAGCTGCGCGAACATCAAAGCCTGCTTGTTTTAATCCGAGCGAAAGCCCTCCCGCCCCACAAAAGAGATCAATAGCAGTTGGCTTACTCATTAGGCGCAATCTCTGCGTTTTCAAAATTATTGCTGCGCTTTTTCTTAATTCCGTTGATTTTTATCGCAAAACCTGGACCTATAGGTGACACGATGTCGTTTTCGACATCAGAAATTGGATCTTGAATTCCATCATGACTTTTAATAAGTACTTCAATCATGTGCTCTGCCATCTTTTGAGCAACCAAAGGAGGCACAGCATTTCCGATTTGCTTATATTTGTCGTCAAATGGACCCTCAAATACAAAATTTTCAGGAAAACCTTGAAGAGTAGCCGCCTCTCTTATCGAGAGACCTCGATGTTGCTGCGGGTGAGTAAATCGTCCGCAAGACGGCGTCCGACACCGGGCCGTTATTGTTACCGCTGGCTTATCCCATGCAAGTCTTCCGTAAACGTCGGTGTAGCCACCATGTTTCTCTCTTGCTCTATCCAGACATGATGGGCCTACGCCAAGCGGTCTATTTCCGCCATCGAGTGGAACTTGTTTTAGTATGTCCACAGTTGCGGCTCGATGCTTAGATACAACATGCATTGGATCAGCATCATCTGACTCACCAGCTGCGAGTGGCTTGAAGTGGGAAATAGCATCGCGAACTGTTTTATGCTCGGAATAATCGTAAACCGGCGTAGGAACGTTAAACTCTCCACGAAAAGCCATCATAATCGCTCGAAATCTTTCTTGCGGGAGTCCGAAGTCGGCAAAATTGTAAATTCTACTGCGAATGAAATAACCAGAACTTTTTAATAAGTCACGCCCTGGCGCGTAATACTGCCAGTGCTTCTTGGAGAACATATCTGGAACATTCTCCATAAATATGGCATCAGGACCAATACGAGTGGCTATTTCTGCAAAAATCCCGAACAAACTTCTACGGTGATCCTTACCCACTATAGACTTTCTGTGAGCTGAGAACCCTTGACACGGCGCACAACCAATAAGAATGATTTTATCAAATCTTGATAGGTCCCACGACTCAATGAGCGCGTCGAGAGTTTTATTGTCTTCATCAACTAACCCAGCAATATCAAGCTCGTGTGCGGGATGATCAAGCATGCGGCGGTAGGTTGCGCAACAATGCTTGTCATTATCGATACCGGCTATGACCTCAACGCGTGCGCCTGGAACTTTAGCGTGAGCAAACCCGTAGCTCGCACCTCCGCAACCAGCGAAAAAATCTACAACTCCGACGCCAAGGTCTTTTTTGCTCATCAAATTTTTCTTCATCTACTGATGCTATCATTTCTATCAAGCGACTAGATAGTGTTTTCCGTTGGCAGCTTCAAACTCCGACACCACGCATGCATTTCAACTTAGTAAGTTTATTTTCTCAAAAACCACTAATACTTCCGTTCCTTGGGAAGCTTTGCTTTATTACAGCCTCGGCGTTGATGCAAGAAATAGCGGCTAACAAAAATAGCTATGCGGCGCATTGCAAAAACTATGTCAGGACACCCAGGGTAGTCGTCTATGTGCATGTCAAATCTGAAGCCCGCCTTGCAATATAGACGGCGGACTTTTAGCTCTGGCTCTGTGTGTTCTTGCTTTACTCGGACCATGAGTTTATATCTAGCAAATACACAAATCGCACCATTCAAGTCCCCCTGATTGTTGCACCTCTAACTGACTTTAACACTAGCTGTCTGATGGCTGCTAAGCGAAACATTTTTAAGCTCAGGAAAATTCTCACTATTTAAGTGTTCGCGGATAAGCCTGGCAATGAGAGTACTTTTCTTAAAACCGCGTTGCTCACAATATGATCCAAGCCGCAGAAATTCCTGCTCATCAAGCAAAACCGTTACTTTTGACATGGGTATGTTACCAATCTGGACTGCGCAGTAGTGCGCACTTATGCGCCTTTGTGGGCATTTTAGTCCTGAGGGTGTCAGTTTGCAAGAATTGATTTTTTCTTTAGAGAGGTGTCTAGAAGGGGCAGAAAGCGGCGGAGAATTGGTACAGCACTGGGCTCGGTACAAGCTCCTGAGAACTCCGGTCGACGCCCGTTGAACGCTCAGATTTTGATCGATCTGCCAGTCGCGTTGGCCTGACAACCACAATCCATAATTTCTGCGATACCTTGGGGATACCGTTGCGCTTCCTCATTTCTGGCGGTCAAACCAATCATGCGGACGAAGCCAGCATTCCATCGAACCAACGTGATCGTCCGCGTAAATGTTCTATATGGTTTCTTGCCGCCGAGGGCAGTGACGTTATGGAATCACTACCAAGTTGCATGTGGTATTAGCGACATTTCTCTGCACACAGAGCTTACATCCAGTTATCACTTTCACGGACGGTAGCGCTAAAAAATGTATTCCCATTGGTATTCCCGTGAGAATAGATAATAGGCTTTATACATTCAAAACATCAA
>NZ_JBJJLN010000113.1:0-4435 GCF_046230725.1 Pseudomonas sp. KCJK9000
TGCATGGCGCGATATCGCGTCGTACAAACCAGGCGGTCGCGCGCACCTGCCACAGGCGTTACTGGCCCGAAACAAACGTAGGAGCGAGCAAAGCTCGCGATGCGCCGCGCGGGCGGCGCTCGATCTCACAGGCGCTAAAAGCCTCAGATTGAACCCAAAAAAAATCCGACACCAGATCACCAGTATCGGATTTCTCGACCACAAGCCTGGACTCAAATGCTTAAGTGAACAGCATTACGCCCTTGGGCGGGGTTTTGCTTTATCTGCTGGTAGAAAACCGCCTGTTCAAAGGAGCCTGACTGGATCATGAGCACCAAGCCTTCCCTCATCCTCACCCGGCTGGACGTACAGCGTCTGGAGCGCCTGATCGACAGCCTCGACGAAAGCACGCCGGGGGTGCTGGCCTTGCAGCAAGAGCTGGACCGTGCCGGTCAGGTGGTCGGCCATGAGCAAGTGCCTGCTGGTGTGGTGACCATGAACTCGCGGGTGCATTGCCAGGAACAGGCCAGCGGCAAGGACTACCACCTGACGTTGGTGTACCCCAAGGACGCGGGCGGTGAGGGCAAGGTTTCGATCCTGGCGCCGATCGGGTGTGCGCTGCTGGGCTTGTCGGTAGGCGAGCAGATCGACTGGCCGGCGCCAGGGGGCAAGACGTTGAAGCTCAAACTGCTCGAGGTCGAATACCAGCCAGAGGCCGCAGGCGATTTCGAGCTCTAATCCAAGCCCGGTCCTTCAGGGCGTGTTCTGCGCCCTGAGCAGGCAAGCGTGGATGCAGTTGTCGACGATACGGCTGCGTAGCGACCAATCGGTATTGATGATGTGGAAGCCCTGGATGTAGCTGTCGAGGTCTACGGATTCGAACCACTCATCGATCTTGTCGCTGAAGTCGTCAGGGGTGAACAGCACTTTGTTGTACTTGGCGCACTGGATCGAGCGTAGCGTGCCATCGGGCTTATAGCGCTTGCTGTTGAGGTCCATGAAAGCTTTCAATTCTGCGGTCGAAGGTGTGTTCTCACCCATCCAGACCTGTTCCACGCCGTCCCAGTGGCCGGGTGCAGCTTTATCGTTGTAGGCGATCACCACCGTTTTGCCTGGGTAGTCATTCCACAACTGCTCCAGGGTCAGTGGGTGCAAGTCATAGGGAATGATCCGCTGGCCCAAGTGCTTGTCCAGCATAGCCAGCATCCACTCGTGCTCCTGGGCACTGAAATTATCAAACTGATGGAAGTCGAGGATGATGATTTCTCGTTCATTGCCAGGCTCGGCATAGAAACGCTGCAGCTCGGCGACGATGTCGCCCAGCACGGTACGCCCCGATGTACTCATGTGATACAGCTTGTATCGGTTGGGTGAATCGGGCGTGTATTCGCGGTTGGCACGTACACGCAGGTCCAGCACCCGAATACCCCCGCGAATCTGCTCGATGCACGCGACGTCCTGAGTCACCTCTTGCGGCGGTACGATGTTGTCGGCTTGTTTATCCATGCCCGAATCATGGCTGCCCGGCAGGATCAGCTGATCAATACGCAGGCGACCCAGCTCGGGCAAACTGCCCATCCAGTTCTGCTTGTTCATGACACACCTCAGTCATTGAATGAGGCTCGAGCATGTCGCTGGCACACATGGCTATGCAGAGGGAAATGTCAGTGGGTTGAGTTGACGGGCGCAGCCTGGATCTGCTCCAGCCCCCGGTTGAGCGCATGCTCAAGTTGACCCTTGTAATGCAGGTAGAGGCTGGTCGAGCCCTGCTCGTCCTTCAGCAGTTCGGAAAGGTCCAGGTCAGTGATGTAGCAGCGATACTGCGCGGCTGCGCGGCGCTGCCCAAGGATCTGCCGGGCCACTGCCTGGTAGAGCAGGGCTCCATGCTCCAGTTCGGAGAACTCCCGCTGATCACAATACAACGTAACGTGCATTGCGCCCTGTGCACCTGCCTGTACGATGGCCTGCACCTCGTAATAAGGCTGGCCGCTGGCAACGCTTGGCGCAGGCCTTGGTTCGACACTACGTGCTTTGCCAGGACCTGAAGGCATCAATTGCGCGTACTGAATGTCCAGTGTGGCCAGTTGCAGGCTATCCAGTGGCAAGCGCGCGTCGTGGCGCATCACCACAGAATGCAGAAAACGTTGCAACGGCAGCAGCAGGTGGCTTTCATCAGAGAACGGCAGGCGCTGTTGCCACAACGCGTTGTACTCATCCAGCACATACAGGTCGGCCCAGCCATCGAACAGGCGATAAAACACCTGAATGCAATTGCGCCGGCCTTGCTCCAGCAGCAGGGGCAGGTCGTAGTCCTGCAGGGCATTGCCATCAAGGTACAAGGGGCTGTAGCAGCTGCGCACTTCGCCCAGGTGAGCCAGCAGGGCTTCATGGTCGGCCATGGTTGCCAGGCTGACCTGGCCGGGCAGCAATTCCAGTACATGGGTGTATTGCGCCACTTGCAGCAGGTAGCGGTGATTCAGGCGCTGGTCGAGCAGCAGCTGCGCCGTGTCGAAAATCTCTTCCACCCGCTGGCTGATGGCCTGGGCGCGGTTGTGGCAGAAGCAGCGCACCTGTAAATGTGGGCGGTGGCTTCGTTGGCCCAGGCTGTTGAGAAAGTCCTGCAGACAACGCAGAAGGGCGTGCTCACCGTCGTAACGCTGTACCAGGACCTCGTTCCAGCTATTGAGTGTGATCTGGTCCAGGGTCAGTACCAGGTTCTCGCGCACACCGGCATAGCTCAGCGAGTCGGTGCGCTCGGTGGTCATCAAGATGTTCAGGTCGCGGTGTTGGCGCAGCGGGTCGACGCCGACATTCACCAGCAGCAGGACTGCGTTCGCCGCGCTCGGTTGCAGCAAACATTCTTCGCTGACGCTACCCAGTGGCAGAGGAATGCTTTGCTGCAGGCTGCTGAGCAGGTTGAACAGTTCGAACTCGCTGAGGTCGCTGTCACCGGGGTGCAGGGCCAGCCGCGTCGTGGTGTCTATGACCCCGTTGCGGTGTGCCCAGGTCAACAGTTCAAGCAGCTCGCGGCAACGCTTGATCGGGTTGAAATGCTCCCATTCGTGCACCGCCAGGTTGCCGTTGTACAGCCCCCAGTGATACGTGCCAGGTTCCTTGCGGTTCGGCGATTGCACCAGGGTCAGGGTGTCTTCGGCGATGTCTGGAGCAATACCAGGGTTGATCACTTCGATCTTGCCGGCCCGGCGCTCGAAAGCTGCGTACAGGCGCCGGCCCAGCACATTGAGGTCGCGTTGTTCGGCACGGCTGCTGGCGCCCTGGCTTTGCGCGAATCGGCCGAGAAAGCGATAGCTCTGGTTGAGTTCTGCCACCACCTCCCGGCGTTCGACGGCGACCTGACGCACCTTCCACTGGCTGCGGCTGTCGAGCATGGCCAACTGGCGCGCGTCCCACCCCCATTCATCAGTCAGGCGTTGCAGCAGTTGACGTTGCCAGCCATTACTGCGGCTGCGGTCCAGGCTGCTCAGCTTCTTATTGACCTTCAGGTACAGGCTGCGCCGAACCAGTTCGAGACGTGCGGTTTCGCCGCGGCCCTGCAGATAGCGTTCTATTCGGCGGTACACCATGACGTATGGGTCGAGCTCGTCAAGGTCTAGGTGATTGGCAAATACCGCCTGCTTGTAGTCCAGGCTCAGGCAGCGCACGTTCGGGTGCTCGCTGGCGTAAGCTTCGGTGAGTAGCAGCTTGAGCAGCGATTTATAGGGCGAATCAATGGCTTTATAAAGCTGCCACAGGCCGGCGCCGACATATTCCCTGGGCGGAATATGCGCCAGATTGCCGAGGTCGAGGGCGTCCTGGTTACGAATGAACCGCTTGGACAACAGTGTTTGCGTGTAAGTCTGGTAGTTGTGCTCTTCATAGGCCGGCACCAACCACCATAGCGGCGTGCGCCCGGCTAGCCAGATGGCGGTGCGATAGAACTCATCGAGTAGCAGATAGTGCTGGGTAGTGCCGCAATCGTCGGAGCTGAGCTGGCTGTCACGCTGGCCCTGGGCAAAGCTTTGGGGGTCTATCAGAAAAAAATGTGCTTCGGCGCCTTGGCTGGCTGCCCAAGTTTCCAGCAGCAGGCATTTGCGCCGCAGCTCCTCGCGCTGGGCCTCGTCCAGGCCAGGGGCATGGCAGACCCAAAGATCCATGTCGCTTTGTTCGGCCTGAGCCAGCGAGCCCAAGCTGCCCATCAGAAATAGGCCATGAATTGGCCGTGGTGGGTTGCCGTGGCGGGTCTTGTAAGCGAACGAGCGTGCCAGGCGCTGCGCATCGGCGATTTGCTCGGCATGCGGCTCGTACCCCGCAACCCCTGCGGGGGTGGCGCCAGAAACGTAGCCTGGCAATAGCGGGTGGTTGACGTGGAACAACAGCGGCAGCAGGGTCAGGACCAGCTGCTGGCGGCTCGAAAGCCCCTCCATTGCCCGCTCCAGCCGGCATTGGTTGATGTGTA
>NZ_JBJJLN010000114.1:0-4090 GCF_046230725.1 Pseudomonas sp. KCJK9000
AGGTTTCTACTTCAAAGTTACTGTCCTACGATTTCTTTTTCAGTGATGGGCCTAACCTGATCTCGCCACGACTTCATCAATTGATGTGCCTTGAAGGAATTAGTGGTGTGCAGTTCGTGGATGCAGAACTAGTAGTGGGTGAGGTGTCTCATGCCGGTTATAAAGTTTTTAATGTGACCGATCGTTCACCCGCTTTTGATTTGCATAAATCAATTAGTGAGCCTTTGCTTAGTTATATTCCTGATGGGCCAAGGTGGTTCAGCAAGATCGCTCTAGATGAAAGGATTGAGCTTTCCAGTGATATTGTCAGAGCTGAGGAGGAAAGCGCTACTATTGTAGTGAAAACTCGTGTAAAAGCTATTTTTGAGAGTAACTTGGTTCGTGGCTTGCAATTTACTCAGTAGTTGTTAGCTTATTCTAGGCTTGCCTTATCTTGTTGCCTCTATATTTTATGGGTAGGACTGGCTGCGAGGGCTTGCAGGGGAATTTATCTTTAAAAATTTTTGAGTTAATAGGCTTTTCTATATGTTGGTGTGGAAGATGCTTAGGGGGAGAAATTTTGTGTTAGGGCATAATTTGATTAAGAGTTGCGTGTATGCCGACAACAAGAGCAGTTCTGCGCCGTTCCGTTAATCCTACCGACGGCAAAGGCCAGACCATCTGCCTGATGCGCACCGCACGCGGCCTGCCCAGCAGCTGCGAGGATGCCAAGGGCCAGCGGGTACGTTACGAGTACGACAAGGCCATCCGCCTAACCGCGCTGGTCAACGAGAACAATGCGACCCACAGCTTTGCCTACGACGCCTCGGACCGGCTGAGTGAAGAAGTCCGGGTGGGCAACCTGACCCGGCGCTTTAGCCACAACGTTGGCGGCCATCTGACTCGGCTGGAAGAGATTGGCTACGGCGAAAATGCCGAGCGCCCCGAGCGGCATACGCTGTTCGAACGCGATAGCATTGGCCGGTTGGTCACCAAGACGAACCACGATTCACAGCAGCAGTTCACCTACGACGACGGCGACCGGCTGTTGAGTATCGAGCGACACCCGAGCGGGCTCGGCAAGCAACTCGGGGTGACCGAGGAAAAGCTGGAGTACACCTACGATGTGCTGGGCCGGCTGACGGGAGAAATTACGCCCGAAGGCGCGCGGGCTACGAGTACGATCCGCTCAGCAACCTGACCACCCTGACCCTGCCGGATGGGCGCAAGGTCAACCACCTGTACTACGGCAGCGGCCACCTTCACCAGCTGAATCTGGACGGCCAAGTGATCAGCGACATGGAGCGCGATGACCTGCACCGTGAGGTCTACCGCACCCAGGGCAAACTCACCAGTTGTTTCGGTTACGACGCCATGGGACCCAAGGCCTGGCAGTTTGCTTCGACCTTGCCCGCCGACAAGCTGTCGCAGGTGCACGACACCGGCATCAATACCTCGCTGCTTCAGCATGCTTACAACCCGATTCATCGGCGCTACCAGTACGACCCCGCGGGTGAATTGGTGCGCACGCTCGACAAGCTGCGGGGCGAGATCAAATACGAGTACGAAGCCAACGGCGAGCTGCGCAGCCGCGACACCGGCTCGCTAGTGGGCAGTGAAGAATTCCGCTACCACGCTGCCGCAACCCGGCTGGACTTCAATGCGCGGCAGTTCGACAAGGTCAAGGACAACCGAATCAAGCAGTAGCGGGATCAGGAATACCGCTATGATCCGTGGGGCAACCTGATCGAGAAGCGGTCAGGGCACAGCAAGCTGCAGCACTTCGCCTATGATTGTGAGAACCGGCTGGTTAAAGCTGAAACGTATGTCGGTGGCAGGATGGAAAGCACCGGGCAGTACCGTCATGACAGCCTGGGGCGGCAGGTGGCCAAGCAGGCTGAGATCAACGGTGAAATCGAGCAGAAACGCTTGCTCTGGCAAGGGCTGAGGATGCTGAGCGAGCAGACGCCTGGGCAGAGCATCTTGTATCTGTGCGAACCGGGTAGCTATGCGCCGTTGGCGCGAGTTGACCAGGCAGAAGGGGAAGAACAGAAGCTTTACTACTTCCATACCTATCAGATTGGTACGCCGTTGGAGCTGACGGACAGAGATGGCAAGATTGTTTGGCAGGCTACGTATCGCTCGTGGGGTAACGTAGAGCAGCTAGCTGTGAGTGAAGTCGAGCAGAATCTACGCTTCCAAGGCCAGTACTTGGATGTCGAAACTGCGTTGCATTACAATACTTTCCGTTTTTATGACGCAAATGTAGGGCGGTTCATCACACAAGATCCCATTGGTTTAACTGGCGGTTTAAATCTTTATCACTACGTACCCAACCCGATGTCATGGATCGACCCTTGGGGCTGGATGCCATTTTGGGAGCGTTTAAAACCACGATGGCATGGGGCATCATCCGTTTCCCCGAGCTCATGCAAACATGCATGGGTTCCCTGAACTCAACCAAACTCGACTCACCTTCATGGTTCACTAATGAGGTTGATGGTTCTGATAAGCTTCACCAGCAGTTCCATGATGCGATTAAAAAGGAAGGCGTGCCATTTAATAAGAAATTCAACGGAACATCTGATGTTTTGGTTAAGAAGCTGAACAAAGCTTACGAAGGGTTTCCTCAGCAGGGTACTCTTACAATTCCTCGTACTGAACAAGTGCTTGCGAAAGATGTGACTATCGGAGAAGCTTTAACTAAGTCGCTTGGTAAAAGTGGTGGCAATAATTCAGCAGGAGGGTGCGGTTGATGAGGCGAAGTGCATTGGTGGAATTGTATTCCCCTGGAATTGTATTGTTCGATCCGGTGATGCTCGCGAAATTCTTAAAAGATTGGAGCGTGGCAGATAGTAATATTTTCAATGCGTTCTTGCAGGACGAGAATTTAGGGCGTCAAGCGATTGAGCAGGGAGTGGTTTGCCCGATCTATCAGATTTCTGAAAATGAGTATGCGGTGTTTGTAGAGAGTGGAGGTGAGTTGGCAGGCGGTTTACCGGAGCCGGCTTTCGTGCATTCAGGTCTGCCCCTGAGAATAGCTTCTGGCATCATGATTGTTTCAGATCTCAATGCCCTGCTTAATTGGGATGAATGCTTTTTCTTGAATTACAAGTCTGAATATAACTCGCGTCTCCCTAATAATGATTACATAGATATCCATCCGGGGGTTTATAGTTTGTCTGTTAAAGGCTATAAAAATCTCGGAGGATACGGTTCGGATTTTGGGTATGGGCTAGATTTTACTTCTGTTCAAACTTTGCCAAGGGTTGGAAGTGACGTATCTGTGAGTAATCTAGATTTTGAATTGGTCGCTCGTTGATGTCATAGTCACGCGACCGGATCTGTAGCTTTATGAGCGCAAGGTCAACTGCCTGTACTACGGCAGCGGTCACCTGCACCAGCTGAACCTGGATGGCCTGGTCATCAGAGATATGGAGCACGATGACCTGCACCGCGAGGTCTACCGTACCCAGGGCAAACCACCCAAGCGGTATTGATGAGCACCTCAATGCCGATCAAGGGCGTAGAGGAAATTACAAGAATGCTGGCAAGGGTCGCTTAATTGATCGTGTAAAAAGCGCAGGGAAAAGTTCTTACGGATAATTATTAGAGGATGACATGAGTGAAATTGAAGAAGCGCTGAAGGCATTGCAGTTGGTGCATGATAAATATCAAATCGCTGGCCGATTTGAGGCGTCTAAAGATATGAAGGTCTGCTGGCCTACAGAATTGCCTAGGTCCGCCGAGGTTGATTTTCTCTTCAGTGAATACGAACCTGTTGGAGTGAAAATTGAAACAGGGCTCACACCTCTCAAGTTGTTTGATATTGCGACGTTGAAAAAGGGGCAGCTTGGTTATCGCTGGATCAATGTCGCAAGTGATACTGAACTGAAGGATGAGTGGCCAACTCATGGCTTGGTCATTATGGATGATAATGGTGGAGGTAAACCTATCATTGCGGTTACGGATGCCGATCAAACTCCGGTGTACGCAAGCTACGATGTTGTAGCGCCATATCAGATCGCTGGTTCGTTAGCTGATTTCATACTTGCGCTGTCTAAGATGATAGATATCGTTTATGGAGAGTTTAATATATTTGATCTTTCTG
>NZ_JBJJLN010000115.1:0-3928 GCF_046230725.1 Pseudomonas sp. KCJK9000
GCGCCAGACCCTGGCGCTGTTGCCGCACAGCGGTTTGTACAACCTGTATGGCCCGACCGAAGCGGCCATCGACGTGACCCACTGGACGTGCGTGGAAGAAGGCAAGGACGCCGTGCCGATCGGGCAACCCATCGCCAACTTGCAGACCTATGTGCTGGACGCTGAGCTGAACCCTGTCAGCCCCGGTGTGACCGGCGAGCTGTACCTGGGCGGTGTCGGCCTGGCACGTGGTTACCACCGGCGCCCGTCGCTGACCGCCGAGCGCTTCGTCACCAGCCCGTTTGGCGCAGGCCAGCGGCTGTACCGCACGGGCGACCTGGCCCGCCAGCGGGAGAACGGGGTGATCGAATACGCCGGGCGTATCGACCACCAGGTGAAGATCCGCGGCCTGCGCATCGAACTGGGCGAGATCGAAGCGCGCCTGCAAGAGCAGGCTGGCGTGCGCGAAGCCGTGGTGGTGGCCGCCGATGGCCCAAGCGGCAAGCAACTGGTGGCCTATGTAGTGCCGGAGCCAACCTCGCTGGCACGCGCTGAAGCTGAGATCCAGGGGGGGTACCTGCAAGGCGTCAAGGCGCAGCTGCTGGAAGCGTTGCCAGATTACATGGTCCCCGCGCAATGGATGCTGCTGGAGCAGATGCCGCTGTCGCCCAACGGCAAGCTCGACCGCAAGGCGCTGCCTAAGCCGGACCCTGCGCAAACGCGCACCGAATACCAGGCGCCTGGAAACGACCTAGAGCAGCGTCTGGCCTTTATCTGGCAGGACGTACTGCGTGTGCAGCAGGTAGGTATCGACGACAATTTCTTCGAGCTGGGCGGTGATTCGATCATTTCCATCCAGATCGTCAGCCGGGCGCGCCAGGCCGGCATCCGCTTGGCCCCACGTGACCTGTTCCAGCACCAGAGCATCCGCCGCCTGGCAACAGTTGCACAGTTGAGCGAGACCTTGCAGATCGACCAGGGCCCGGTGCTTGGTGATGCACCGTTACTCCCGATCCAGCAAGCTTTCTTCGCCAGTGAAGTACCCAACCGACAGCACTGGAACCAGTCATTACTGCTGGCTCCGGCCGAGCCGCTGGACAGCCAACGGTTGACAGCTGCGCTGGCCGCACTGCTGCTGCACCATGATGCCCTGCGCCTGCGTTATCGCCAGGTCGAGGGAGCCTGGGTACAAACCCATCAGCCACAGGCGAGCGCCGAAGGGCTCATCTGGACCCACCAGTTGCGCAGCCTTGATGATCTGCCGGCGTACTGCACCGAGGTGCAACGCAGCCTGGACCTGACCGCAGGCCCGATGCTGCGCCTTGCATTGATGACACTGCCAGACGGTACCCAGCGCCTGCTGCTGGCTGTTCACCACTTGGTTATCGATGGCGTGTCCTGGCGTATTCTGCTGGAGGATCTGCAAACCGCCTACCGTCAACTGCAAGCGGGGCAGGCGCTGCAATTACCGGCCAAGACCACCGCTTACAAGGCCTGGGGCGAACGCCTGAGGCAACATGCCCGTTCCGAATCCATGGCCCAGCAGCTCAGTTACTGGCAGCATATGCTCGATGGCGCGCCACAGGATCTGCCGCGCGACAACCCCGACGGCGCCATGGACAACCAGCATGCGCGCAGCATAACTACCCGCCTGGACGCCACCCGTACCCGTCAACTGCTGCAAGAAGCGCCCGCGGCGTACCGTACCCAGGTCAACGACCTGCTGCTGACAGCCTTGGCGCAGGTGATCTGTGCCTGGAGCGGCGAGTCATCGGCGCTGGTACAGCTTGAAGGGCACGGCCGCGAGGACCTGTTCAGCGATATCGACCTGTCGCGCACGCTGGGTTGGTTCACCAGTATGTTCCCGGTGCGCCTGACGCCGGCCGGCGAGCTTGCCGCTTCCATCAAAGCCATCAAGGAACAACTGCGCGCTACCCCGGACAAAGGCCTGGGGTACGGCCTGCTGCGCCACCTGGGCAGCGCGCAGGCGCGTTCAGCCCTGGCAGCCTTGGCACAGCCGCGCATCACCTTCAACTACCTAGGGCAGTTCGATGGTGATTTCGCCGAGGGCGCGCTTTGGGTGCCCGCCCACGAAGGGCGTGGTGCCGGGCAAGATGCCCAGGCACCGCTGGGCAATTGGTTGAGCGTCGACGGCCAGGTGTTTGCTGGCGAGTTGAGCTTGAACTGGACCTACAGCAGCCAGATGTATACCGAGGCGACCATCACGCGACTGGCCCAAGCCTATCAACACGCCCTGGAGACGTTGATCGCACATTGCCTGGCACCCGCCCACGCCGGCCTGACGCCTAGCGATGTACCGTTGGCCAAGCTTGACCAGGCCCAGCTCGACGCGTTGGCGCTGCCTGCTCGAGCGATCGCCGATATCTACCCGCTGTCACCGATGCAGCAAGGCATGCTGTTCCACAGCGTGTATGAAGCCAATGGCCGCGCTTACCTCAACCAGATGCGCTTGGATATCCGTGGCCTGGACATCGAGCGCTTCGCCAGTGCCTGGCAGCAGGCGGTCGACCGTCACGAACTGTTGCGCGCAGGTTTCCTCTGGGATGCCGGGCTGGATGCTCCGCGTCAGGTGATACACCGCCAGGCAAGCCTGGAAATCAACGTCGAGGATGCCGACGAGGTGACTGCCAGCCTGCTCGATGAGCGTGCTCGTCAGGAGTTGGAGCGCGGTTTCGACCTCGCCTGCCCACCGCTGTTGCGCCTTTGCCTGGTACGCACCGGCGTTGCAAGCCACCACCTGATCTACACCAGCCACCACATCCTGATGGATGGTTGGAGTAACTCACGCCTGCTCGGCGAGGTACTGCAAACTTATGCCGGCCAGACTGTTCTCGCGCCTGAAGGTCGTTACCAGGACTACCTGGCATGGTTGCTTGGGCAAGACCAAGCGGCCAGTCATGGCTTCTGGCAAGGCCAGTTGGCGCCTTTGGAAGAGCCCACCCGGCTGGCGCTGGCCTGCGCTCGGACGGATCTGGCCAAACCAGGCCAGGCCCTGCACAGTGCCCGGCTGGACGTTGAACAGACTGGCCGACTGCAGGCGTTCGCCAGGCAGCAACAGATAACCTTGAACACCTTGGTGCAGTCTGCATGGTTGCTGCTGTTGCAGCGCTACACCGGCCAGCGCACGGTTGCGCTGGGTGCCACCGTATCCGGTCGCCCCGTTGAGCTGCCTGGAATCGAGCAGCAACTGGGCCTGTTCATCAACAGCTTGCCAGTGATTGCCACACCGGATGGCGCGCTCAGCGTTGCCCAATGGGCCCAGGTGGTGCAAGCACAGAACCTGGCCTTGCGTGATCATGAGCATACGCCGCTGGCAGATGTGCAACGCTTGGCCGGGCGCAACGGAGAGGCGCTGTTCGACACGCTGCTGGTGTTCGAAAACTATCCGGTTTCCGAAGCCCTGCAGGCCGCGCCAGGCGACCTTGCCTTCAGTAATCTGCGTTACAGCGAGCAGAGCGGTTATCCCTTGACCCTGATCGCCCAGGTCGGTGATGAGCTGGAGCTGGCCTTCCATTACCTGACTCAGCACTTTGCCGAGCCGAGCATTCGTCGCATGGCCGGGCAATTGTCCCAGTTGCTGCTGCAGTTCATGGCTCAGCCCGACAGCCCCCTGGGTGAACTTGCGTTGTTACAGGAAAGCGATCGCCAGCAGGTGGTCGAGCAGTGGAACGCCACGGCGCGCACTTACCCAGGCACGCCTTATGTGCACCAGTTGTTCGAGCAGCAGGTCGCCCGTCAACCGCAAGCCCCAGCCCTGAGCTTCGCCGACCGTACCCTGAGCTATGCCGAACTGAACACCCAAGCCAACCGCCTGGCCCAGCAGCTGCGCGGTATGGGCGTAGGCCCGGATGTACTGGTGGGCATCGCCGCCGAGCGTTCGATTGAAATGGTGGTCGGCCTGCTGGCGGTGCTCAAGGCCGGTGGCGCC
>NZ_JBJJLN010000116.1:0-3652 GCF_046230725.1 Pseudomonas sp. KCJK9000
GCGCCGCGTAACGTCACGCGTAACGTTACGCGCCCAGGTATCCACAGAATAAATGCGCTGAACGGCGAATATTCCACGCAATGCAAAGTTGCTTTGACGTGATTCATTGACCATACTCCGCCGCAGAACAAATTCGCCAGGAGGCGCCACCATGGCAGCAGCAGAAAAGATGCCTGATATACCGAGGTCACGCGCCGCTGCAATAGCAGCAGGCGCACCGCAGTACTTCACCGGAAAGCCCTGCGCCCACGGGCACATCGCCAACCGCTTCACCAGCTCCGGGACCTGCGTGGAATGCAACGCCATCCGCGCCAAACTGGTCGCCGCAAACCTGCGCAAGGCCGGCGGCGGCCTGATCCGCCTACCCAGCCAGCTCCCCAACGACCCACGCCTGTTCAACGTCGCCCGCCTGCTGGCGGCCAACCCGGCCGCCGGCTTGCAGAACCTGCCCCCGGCGACCATGCGCACCTACGCCGCCGGCGTTCTCTACCGCTTCGCGGTTTACCTGCACCAGCACGCCCCCGACGGCATCCTGCGCGAAGCCGACCTGGCCACCCTCGACTTCATCACCGAGACGCCCGGCTTCGGCGAGGCTATGGCCTCGGTGGGCTGGGCGCACTTCGACGCAACGTCACGCACCGTCACGATTCCACCACTCAACAGCGGCACCCAGGGGTAAGCATGGCCAACGAATGGATCAAGATCCGCTCCAAGATGGTGACCAACCGCAAGGTTGAAGCCATTGCCAGGCGGCTCGCCAGCAACCCGCAATGCCTCGCGGCGGTCGGCATGCAGCCAGGCCTCGACTACTCCGACAAGAGCGTGCGTAACGGCATGCGTAACGTCACGGTGTCGTTACTCGTCACCTTGTGGGGAACGGCCAACGAGGAGTCACGCAACGGCGTGCTCGAAAACGTGGACCGCTACTACATCGACGACCTGGTGCAGATGCCCGGTTTTACCGCCGCCCTGGAGCTGGTCGGGTGGGCTGTTTGCGACGACGCGGCGGCCACAATTACGCTGCCGAACTTCGAGGAGTACAACACCGCAAGCCACGACCGGCGCGGGATGCACCTCCAGAAGGGGCGCGAGCGGTCGCAGCGTTACCGGGACAAACAGAAGGCCAAGAACGGGCAAAACCCACCCCAGGAGGAGGCCCCGGGTAACGTTACGGGTGACGTCACGAATAACGTCACGAATCACGCTTCGAGTGACGGCGTAACGCCCCTAGAGAAGAGAAGAGAAGAATATATAGATGATGATGTAGATACCCCCCCTCCCCCCAAGGTCGGGGAGGCGAACGACGAGAGCGAGGAAACTGAAAACTTTCCAGCGGACAGCCTGATGGAACTGCGCAGGCCGCTCGGGCGCCTCTGGAAGCTGACCAAACTGCTCGACCCCGAGGTCCACGCCGAACTGGTGCTCTGGCGAGCGATGGAGGCCACCGGCGCCGACGTCGAGGCAGCGGTTTACAACGCGACCCATGACCGCAACGGCAACCCCAAGCAAGGGCCAGGCTCGATCAAGTACCTGACGCCGATCGTCGAGCAGAAGATCCAGGTGAGGCTCAACCAGGAGCTGGCCATGGCCAAGGCACAGTCGAACCCGATCACCGCCCAGGAACAGCCCAGCGCGGGCAAGGGCAAGCGCAGCACCGGTACCGGAGCACCAGCTACAGGCTTCAAGACCCGGAACATCCAGGCAGACGTCGAGCAGCAGAGCGCCGACGTGATCGCCATGCTCAAGGCGCAGTATGGGGTGAGCGACACGCAGGCTACCCCGCCACACGACGGTTCTGACGACCTGGAGGGGGAGTACACCCATGCAACCCATTGACCGGATCAAACTCGCAGAAACCCTGGCGGTGATCTACGCCGCCAAGACCAAATCCATCAGCCAGGCCCTGGTCGAGTTGTTTTACGTGACGCTCGAGGAGTACGACATCGAGGCGGTGTGCAGGGCGATGTTTGCCCACATGCGCAACCCGGACACGGGGATGCACGTCCCCCAGCCCGCCGACATCGTGAAAATGATTTCAGGCAGCACCAGCGATCGCGCCATGGACGCCTGGGCCCTGGTGGAACGGGCGATTCGACAGGTTGGACCGGTGGCCAGCGTCGCGTTTCAAGACGGGGTTATCCACAGGGTGATCGAGGACATGGGGGGATGGGTAAGGCTCTGCGAGACGGGCACCGAGGAAGACCTGCGCTTCCGCGGGATCGAGTTCCAGAAGCGCTGCAGGGGGTTTTGGCTGGGCGACAAGCTCGGCCAGGACTACCCGGCCTACCTGATCGGCTCCGCCGAGGCGTTCAACCGCGCCACCGGCAGGGCCCACCAGGTGCAAGTCGAACTGATTGGACGCAGCCCCGAGGCCAAGGCCAGGGCCAAGCGGATCATGAGTCTCGGCAACCCGGTCGGTGAGGCCAACCCGGTTAAGTCCTTGATTTCAGGCATGAAACACCTGCGTTTGGTCAAAGCACCCACGGGTGGAGGGGGCGATACCCGCCAGAACGCGCTGGCAGGCCCAAATGAGGCCCAATCCGGCCAAACCCCACCCGACGGTAGCGGGTCAGTACCTAGCGCAGCGCCTGCGGCAAAATAGAGGGCATCTGAAACACCCGCCCGCAGGCCACGCAAATGAGAGAAGTTCGTAGGAGAGAAACACCGGAACATAAGGGGCGAAAGGGAGAGGAGGACGCGCTAGGGGCGCTTCGCTCCCTCCCTTCCGCCAGTAAAGGGACGGAAAGAGCCGTCGCCGCCTGCCTGGCCTACGTTCGGCACACCGCCGTCGTGAAGGCCGCGACCACCGCGATAGCGCGTTCGCTTGCCGAATGCCCCGGGGTAGCAGGTAGGCGACAGCTTGGCGTGCTGCACGGCGAGGGCCTGCAGTTCGACTCCACCGACCCCACCCACCTTGGCGCCTACTACGAGAGCACCAAGATCGACCCAGGCCAGGGCGCTGTGCTGGACGTCCCCGACGACGTCGCAGAGTGCCCGGCCTGCTCCAGGGCCCACCGCTTCGTCCAGGAGCGCAAGGTGGCGCGCCAGGAGGTCGGAAAGGCCAAGCGCGCCATCAGCCTCGCCGCCCGCACCCTGCTGGCCGAGGCCGGGGAACCGAACCCCGACGAGGAGGCGCGCCAGCGCTTCCTGGAAGCCCAGGGCGACCTGTTCCTGGGCGAAGGTGGCGACCTATGACCCCCAAGGGCATCGCTGTCAGCCACGCGCTCGTCTACCGGGCGCCCACCGCAGGCCGTCGCTACCTGAGCAAGGCCGCCGCCATCAACGCCGAGACACGGGCGATCATCAAGGCCAAGTACCCCGACGAGGACGCGCCCAGGGACACCCAGGGCCAGCAGATCGGCCCCCATTGGTCCATGGAGTACGACGAGCCCAAGCGCTGGGCGAAGATCTACCGGCGGTTGCGCCGTTTGGTCGCCCGAAGCGTGGGGCCGGTGCAAGGAAATCTGCTGTGAGCGCGTCGGTTTATTTGGTGACATTCAAGGACGGAACGACCGCCACGGCGCTCGACATGAACAGCGAGCCAGAAGCCTCGGCAATCGCGGGCTTGAGGAGCATAAACAAGGCATGGGAGGAGGCCGATATAAGGCCCCGCAACCCCCCTTGCGGGTATGGGAAAAATCCTACAGAATTG
>NZ_JBJJLN010000117.1:0-3335 GCF_046230725.1 Pseudomonas sp. KCJK9000
CGCAGATAGGGGTTTTGCGAAATGAATCTTGACGATGACCTACTCTCACATGGGGAAACCCCACACTACCATCGGCGATGCATCGTTTCACTACTGAGTTCGGGATGGGATCAGGTGGTTCCAATGCTCTATGGTCGTCAAGAAATTCTGTAGCCAGAATGTCCTGTTGGACAGCCCAGCGAATTCGGATATGCGATTTGTGATGTTACGAATTTTCGGGTCTTTCGTCTTCACCACCACAATCTGCGCTGCAGATTGCTTGGGTGTTATATGGTCAAGCCTCACGGGCAATTAGTATTGGTTAGCTCAACGCCTCACAGCGCTTACACACCCAACCTATCAACGTCGTAGTCTTCGACGGCCCTTTAGGGGATTCAAGATCCCAGTGAGATCTCATCTTGAGGCAAGTTTCCCGCTTAGATGCTTTCAGCGGTTATCTCTTCCGAACATAGCTACCCGGCAATGCCACTGGCGTGACAACCGGAACACCAGAGGTTCGTCCACTCCGGTCCTCTCGTACTAGGAGCAGCCCCTCTCAAATCTCAAACGTCCACGGCAGATAGGGACCGAACTGTCTCACGACGTTCTAAACCCAGCTCGCGTACCACTTTAAATGGCGAACAGCCATACCCTTGGGACCGGCTTCAGCCCCAGGATGTGATGAGCCGACATCGAGGTGCCAAACACCGCCGTCGATATGAACTCTTGGGCGGTATCAGCCTGTTATCCCCGGAGTACCTTTTATCCGTTGAGCGATGGCCCTTCCATACAGAACCACCGGATCACTAAGACCTACTTTCGTACCTGCTCGACGTGTTTGTCTCGCAGTCAAGCGCGCTTTTGCCTTTATACTCTACGACCGATTTCCGACCGGTCTGAGCGCACCTTCGTACTCCTCCGTTACTCTTTGGGAGGAGACCGCCCCAGTCAAACTACCCACCATACACTGTCCTCGATCCGGATAACGGACCTGAGTTAGAACCTCAAAGTTGCCAGGGTGGTATTTCAAGGATGGCTCCATGAGAACTGGCGTCCCCACTTCAAAGCCTCCCACCTATCCTACACAAGCAAATTCAAAGTCCAGTGCAAAGCTATAGTAAAGGTTCACGGGGTCTTTCCGTCTAGCCGCGGATACACTGCATCTTCACAGCGATTTCAATTTCACTGAGTCTCGGGTGGAGACAGCGCCGCCATCGTTACGCCATTCGTGCAGGTCGGAACTTACCCGACAAGGAATTTCGCTACCTTAGGACCGTTATAGTTACGGCCGCCGTTTACCGGGGCTTCGATCAAGAGCTTCGCTTGCGCTAACCCCATCAATTAACCTTCCGGCACCGGGCAGGCGTCACACCCTATACGTCCACTTTCGTGTTTGCAGAGTGCTGTGTTTTTAATAAACAGTCGCAGCGGCCTGGTATCTTCGACCGGCATGGGCTTACGGAGCAAGTCCTTCACCCTCGCCGGCGCACCTTCTCCCGAAGTTACGGTGCCATTTTGCCTAGTTCCTTCACCCGAGTTCTCTCAAGCGCCTTGGTATTCTCTACCTAACCACCTGTGTCGGTTTGGGGTACGGTTCCCAGTTATCTGAAGCTTAGGAGCTTTTCTTGGAAGCATGGCATCAACCACTTCGCGCTCTAAAGAGCACTCGTCATCAGCTCTCGGCCTTAAGATCCCGGATTTGCCTAAGATCTCAGCCTACCACCTTAAACTTGGACAACCAACGCCAAGCTGGCCTAGCCTTCTCCGTCCCTCCATCGCAATAACTGGAAGTACAGGAATATTAACCTGTTTTCCATCGACTACGCTTTTCAGCCTCGCCTTAGGGACCGACTAACCCTGCGTCGATTAACGTTGCGCAGGAAACCTTGGTCTTTCGGCGTGCGAGTTTTTCACTCGCATTGTCGTTACTCATGTCAGCATTCGCACTTCTGATACCTCCAGCAAGCTTCTCAACTCACCTTCACAGGCTTACAGAACGCTCCTCTACCGCATCACCAGAGGTGATACCCGTAGCTTCGGTGCATGGTTTGAGCCCCGTTACATCTTCCGCGCAGGCCGACTCGACTAGTGAGCTATTACGCTTTCTTTAAAGGATGGCTGCTTCTAAGCCAACCTCCTAGCTGTCTAAGCCTTCCCACATCGTTTCCCACTTAACCATGACTTTGGGACCTTAGCTGACGGTCTGGGTTGTTTCCCTTTTCACGACGGACGTTAGCACCCGCCGTGTGTCTCCCATGCTCGGCACTTGTAGGTATTCGGAGTTTGCATCGGTTTGGTAAGTCGGGATGACCCCCTAGCCGAAACAGTGCTCTACCCCCTACAGTGATACATGAGGCGCTACCTAAATAGCTTTCGAGGAGAACCAGCTATCTCCGAGCTTGATTAGCCTTTCACTCCGATCCACAGGTCATCCGCTAACTTTTCAACGGTAGTCGGTTCGGTCCTCCAGTCAGTGTTACCTAACCTTCAACCTGCCCATGGATAGATCGCCCGGTTTCGGGTCTATACCCAGCGACTAAACGCCCTATTAAGACTCGCTTTCGCTACGCCTCCCCTATTCGGTTAAGCTCGCCACTGAATATAAGTCGCTGACCCATTATACAAAAGGTACGCAGTCACCTAACGAAGTAGGCTCCCACTGCTTGTACGCATACGGTTTCAGGTTCTATTTCACTCCCCTCTCCGGGGTTCTTTTCGCCTTTCCCTCACGGTACTGGTTCACTATCGGTCAGTCAGTAGTATTTAGCCTTGGAGGATGGTCCCCCCATGTTCAGACAAAGTTTCTCGTGCTCCGTCCTACTCGATTTCATTGATAAGAGACTTTCGTGTACGGGGCTATCACCCACTATGGCCGCACTTTCCAGAGCGTTCCACTAATCTCAAATCAACTTAAGGGCTGGTCCCCGTTCGCTCGCCACTACTAAGGGAATCTCGGTTGATTTCTTTTCCTCAGGGTACTTAGATGTTTCAGTTCCCCTGGTTCGCCTCTTGCACCTATGTATTCAGTACAAGATACTCAGCTTATGCTGAGTGGGTTCCCCCATTCAGAGATCTCTGGATCACAGTCTGTTTGCCGACTCCCCAAAGCTTATCGCAGGCTACCACGTCTTTCATCGCCTCTGACTGCCAAGGCATCCACCGTATGCGCTTCTTCACTTGACCATATAACCCCAAGCAATCTGGTTATACTGTGAAGACGACATTCGCCGAAAATTCGCATGTTGCGCTTACGCGCAGAACTCACAAATTTTACCTTAGCCTGATACCCAGCAGTGAAACTGGCTATCAGTCTATATCTATCACATATCCGAATTTTTAAAGAACGATCTGACAAA
>NZ_JBJJLN010000118.1:0-2992 GCF_046230725.1 Pseudomonas sp. KCJK9000
CGAAAAGTCATCAGTACCATGATCAAGAAGAAGTATCATTATAGCTAAGCCCATTAGATGTCTCGAAGCTCACTATTCTATCTGGAATGACAGGAAGCTCTTCAGACCGATGAGTACGAAGGGGCGATGGCCGGGAAGCATCATCTCGCAGCGCCCGTCTTGGTTCAGGGACGGAGCTGTCAGGTTGAAAAGCGAGATATCCGAATCTGGCGCAGGGAAAGTTACCTGCTGGTTATCCGGGGCACCGTTCCAGCAGCCGACCCCGAAGTCTTGCGGTAGCCCTGGCCAATGATTGTCTTCCCAGTTTTAGTCATAAGTTGTCTGGCATCCGGGCTTGATGCGCCTGCAGCTCGTCTACCGTGAGGTAAGCGTCAGGCGCAATGGAGGTTCAGCCGGGTCGGGCGATGGGTTTACGCCTGTCGTCTCGGTGCAGTTAGCTGGGGTCAGGAAGCTTCGTAAAGTGATATTGTTTGGCCACGCTGAGTTCATGATAAAAATATCCAATCGTAATGGTGGTTCGGCCTTAACTCAGTAATCCTGTATTGCCCTGTCCTCTGAATCCGAAGGGTCTTCGCTTTTTATAGCTTGGATCAAATTGTTGGCTAGTCATCAACGGACTACTTCATCAGTTTTTCGAGATCAACGCTAGATAACGGCAGTTTTGGCCTGTCAAAGTTACGAAGGATGAGTAGGTGCGGATCCATCTTCACACGACGCAAGTTTTCCAAAGTCGGGCTTCCGCCGAGAACAAGTGCGGGTTCGAAACCGTACATCTCATCTGGGCTTAAAGGGCCGTATTTCTTTAGTGCACGATTAAAAAGTGATTTTCCATTGATGTCTGAGTTGTCAAAGTCATCTGGGTCGCTAGCGCCAAAAAACGACCGAATTGTAATGTTTTGAGCGGCAAGGGGCTTAGACTTCAATCGGTTTTTTAAAGCAAGTATTTCATTGTGGTTGCAAATTATTGATACACTGCGTCCAGTTCTTTCTCCGCACAGATATAAGTTACCGAATGCACTTCTGGCTATCACGTGGAAATTATCAAAGCTTTCTAGTAGAGTATCTGCTAGCCAACTTTTTTTGAGGTGCTCAAAGTCGTCAGGATTTACCGTCCAAATTAATCCGTTTCCATAACCAGCCCATCCTTCATTCCTCCAGTACTCCATCAACGCGGGAGGTAGAATGTTTTCCTATTTTTTGAAGGCGTTATGCGGGATCGGGGTTCTTTGAGTGGCCTCGCCGAAACATTCTATAAATTGAGAAAAATCTTCATCTAACATTTATAATTTACCTTTGTTGCTTGGAGGGCAGATTGTTAGCTCCACATTCATCATGTCTTTTTCGTCGCCGCGTTTGATTGCGCTTTTTGGCTGCACTTTCAATTGTTTCTATTCGTTCTCTGTGTCCCCAGCTTCCACCAATTGCACTGTTCACAACTTTGTCTCCCAATCCTGAAGGATCGGGACTGTGCCACCCTCCGGCAACCATGTCAGGCTCGTGTAGCGCAGCCAGTTTTTCCATAATCGCCTTGCTCTCAGCTTTGGCTTCGATTTTCGCAGCTTTAGGGCTTACATTTCTATTCCTCTTGCTCTCATAGATGCTACTTTCTATTTCCTTTCGCCGGTCACGTCGATAGTCAATTTGTGCTTTTTCCGCTAAAGGATTTCGACCCGAATTTCCAGCTTTCTTCTTGGCTTTTTCGAACATTACTCTCGCATCGGCAAATTCCCTGGCCGACATGTTGTTGATGGCATCCTCCTGCCGTTTCAGCTGACGCGCATACTCCCTCATGTATTTGTTCTTTTCTGCCTCGCCCATCTTCTTATAAGCCTTGGACTGTCTGGGATCGAAGCATTCCGGCTTCTTCCTGGGAAGTCTCTTGGGCTTGACCTTTCCGCCGAGCGCCTGTTTGCGGGCAGCGGCCACCTTAGCTTTCTTCTGTGCTGCTTCTTTCGCTGCGTGCTCTGCTCCTTCTTTCGCAGCTTTTACAGAAGCTTCCGCCGCATGCCGTCCGATCTTGCCAGCAGTTCCCACATACCCCGCAAAGGGAATAGCCGAGACTAAAGACAGGGCCGCGACCGCATAACCCCCCGGCAAGGCTGATACCCGCGTTGGCGATGTCGGCGATCTCGTCCACCACCGAGCGCCCGTCTTACTTCAGGAAAAGAGCTGTAATCTTGGACAGTGCAACCTATTCATCGGATGCAGGGAAGGCCACCTGCTGGTCAACAGGTGCGCCGTTCCCACAGCTACGATAACTTCTAGACCCAAGGCTACGACGAGTGCATTAGCCGGACGATCAAAAAGATCGCAATCCAAGGCTTCCACTTTCTCTAATTCGCTGCGCTGGGATCACAAGTGCCGGCGTTCGTGATCGCTTACAATCTCGTCAGACGCCCCAAGGTCTGCGATGGGGCACGGCCTTCCAGGTAATTTTTGATGCCTTGGAGAAATCAGAGCGCTTCACTATCCATTCGCATCATCTAACACCGGACCATACATCTTAACTAGACTCTGTACTGATCGTACATAATGTCCGATAGTATCTTGCATTGAGTTTTAGTCCACGAGATCCTTGTCTCGTAAAATATTAAGGAAGGTAATGCCGTCACTTTCTTCTAAGAAGATTTCTTCACCGTCTAGCATGTACGCTTTTAATAGTGCTTCTACTCCAGAGCTTTCATCCTCAAGGAGGATGTAGCACTGGCCTAGCCGGTAATGTACGAAGGGGTTCTCAGTTCCGCCGGGGGCGTTTAAAGAATTTAAGAAACTTATTGCAGCAAGTCTGTAGGCTTTCTTATGGTAAAGAGCATCACCGATAGAGGCGGATAGCCACGCGTACGCCTCCCAGTCATTTTTTGGTTCAGGAAGAATGTCCAGTGCTTTGGACCACTCGGCAATTGCAGAGTCATACTGTTCATTGTCAATGAAATTATTGCCTTTTTCGGCGTGAGAGTTTATCTTGGCAAGAATTTTTTCTGGAAGATTCATG
>NZ_JBJJLN010000119.1:0-2409 GCF_046230725.1 Pseudomonas sp. KCJK9000
GCGGCACTTCGACGACATCAGCGCGGAGGTCTTCAACTCACCGATCCTGCGCTCGCTGATCCGCCTGGACTTCGACGTCTACAAGGCCGTGCTGCCGCAGGAGCTGCATACGGTCAATTGGCAATGCCAGGTGCACCAGATCCGCATCGAGATCAAACCGGGTGCACAAATCGAAATCACGCCAGAAGGCATCCACTGCGACGGTTATCCATTCAGTGGCGTACACTTCTGGGGCCGTCACAATGTTGAAGGTGCCACCAGCAACATCTACGACAAGCAATCGAACGTGATCGACTCCGGTACCTATTTGAATATTCTCGACACCACGTATTTTCTCGATCGGGAGTTGCAGCACTACGTAACGCCGGCGATCAACCCCAGCGCCTCTGAAATGGGCTACCGGCAGATTATCGCGATTTCTTTCTCTCGACCGGGCAGCGAGCATGACATTATCGATTAGTTATATCGGCCAGGCGCCGAAGTTCTCACCGGCCGAACATATCAATGGTCTGAGCATCAAAAAAGCCACGCCATTTCACGCCCGTAAGATCGTCGACTTTTTCCGACGTTTCGAGGAAACCTCGTTCTGCGACTGGCAGGACGAGGGTCTGCTTCAAGGCTTGCTGGGCTCCGAGCACACTTACTGCTACATGGCCGAAAACCAGACCGGCACTATCGTTGGCGCGGTGACCGGCGGCTTGATGGGTACGCGGGGTACGATCAACCACATGGCGGTGGCGCCGGATTATCGCCAGAGCAGGATCGGCACCTCACTGGCAAGCTCCATCCTCAATGATTTTCGCCAGCATGGCATCCGCAGGGTATTTCTGTTCGTCGAGGATGACAACCTCAAAGCACTGAGTTTCTGGCAGAAGCAGGGGTTCGAGCAAACCCGTGGTGAAATCACCTGCGAGGTCGACCTGTGACTTCGTCGGTATTGCTTAGCGCTTCACGCAAGGAGAGCCTGGTCGACGCCTTGCCGATCGTGACGGGGTATTTCGTCGTCAGCTTCGTGTTTGGTGTGATGTGCATCAACGCCGGCCTGCCCTTGTGGCTGCCGGCGGCGATGTGCCTGTTCGTCTACGCCGGGGCGGCGCAATTCGCCGCACTGGCGCTGATGACCAGCCATGCCCCTTTGATCACCATCGCCCTGTCGACACTGCTGATCAATTCGCGGCACATGCTGATGGCGATGTACATGTCCAAACGCAGCGCGCAGCTGCCGATCAGCAAACCGCAGAAGCTGCTGTATGCCTTCGGTCTGACCGATGAGTCGTTCGCCTTCCATAGCCAACGCCTGGAAAATGGCAGGCCCACGTCGGCGGCCTACCTGCTGCAGTTCAATACCTATTGCCATGCCAGCTGGATCGCCGGCGCGGTATTGGGTGCGGTGGCCTCGGATGCGTTGAACCGGTTTTCCCAGTTCAAGCTGGACTATGCCCTGACCGCCATGATGATCTTCGTGCTGATCTCGCTGTGCAGCACATTCACCAAAGCCGTCATCGCCCTGGTGGTGGTCGTCACCACCTGCCTATTGAACATGTACGCGCCCTCGCCCTTGAACGTATTCATCGCAACTGCCGTAGGCTGTGGAGCCGGGTTATGCCTGAAAAGAACTACCTGATCGCAGCGGTGATGCTCATGGCCGCCATCACTTACCTGACCCGCGCCACCCCATTTCTGCTGAAGATGGAGAAGTCTCCCAAGCTGTTCAATGACGTCATTGAATACCTGCCGGTCGCGATCATCGCCAGCATCACCGTACCCGCTCTGCTAGTGGCCAAGGACGGCTCGCTGCTGGGCCTGACGACCGATCTGCTGGCGGCGATTCCGGTGGTCATCGTCGCTTACTGGACGAGAAGCTTGATCTACAGCGTGTGTGCCGGTGTTGCCGCGCACGTGGCGATCACGCTGCTGGCTTGAGGTACGGATTTGAAAAGGAAACCTCTATGAGCCGTGCTCGCCGGAAGATCACCTTGACCAACCTGAGCGAGTTTTCCCGCCTGATGCCCCAAGTCCCTCAAGACCAAGTGCTGGGTGAACTGGCTGACTTGTCGCTGGAATGCTCGCTGGCTTATGCCCTGAGCAAGACCTTTCTACGCGATGGGTGGATCGCCGAGTACCGCCACCTGCAAAGCCCTGCCCGCCTGAGCCCGCAGAGCGATCTGCTGCTGTTTGCCACCTCTGGCAGCTTGGTCTTGGAAATGGCCGATGGCTCTGAACGGCATGTAGCACAAGGTGAACAAATGGTGCTCGGCGCCGAAAGCGAAGCCACGGTGGTTCCGGCCGGCTGCGAGGGCGAAGTCAGCGTCTTGGCCCTGGCGGTGGGCCTGAACCTCGCCGAAGTGCTGCAGGAGCTTGGCCCCGACGGCTCACCTTTGGCGCAATGAAAAAAGCCACGGGATACCT
>NZ_JBJJLN010000120.1:0-2179 GCF_046230725.1 Pseudomonas sp. KCJK9000
GTACGAGTACGAAGCCAACGGGCAGTTGCGCAGCCGCGATACCGGCTCGCTGGTGGGCAGCGAAGAGTTCCGCTACGACGCCGCCGCGAACCGCCTGGACTTCAATGCGCGGCAGTTCGACAAGGTCAAGGACAACCGGATCAAGCAGTGGCGCGATCAGGAGTACCGCTACGACCCGTGGGGCAACCTGATCGAGAAGCGGTCGGGGCACAGCAAGCTGCAGAGTTTTATTTACGACTGCGAGAACCGGCTGGTTCGGGCGCAGACGCTGGTTAACGGCAAGCTGGAGAGTACCGGGCAATACCGGTATGACAGCCTGGGGCGGCGGGTGGCCAAGCAGGCTGAGATCAACGGCGAAGTCGAACAGAAACGCTTCCTGTGGCAAGGGTTGAGGATGTTGCGGGAGGCAACGCCTGGTCAGAGCATTTTGTACCTGTATGAGCCGGGTAGCTATGCGCCGTTGGCGCGCGTGGATCAGGTTGAAGGGGAAGAACAGAAGGTCTACTACTTCCATACGGACCAGATTGGTACGCCGCTGGAGCTGACGGATAGCGAAGGCCAGATCGTTTGGCAAGCGATCTATCGTTCTTGGGGGGAGATAGAGCAGCTGGCCATTAGTGAAATCGAGCAGAATCTCCGCTTCCAAGGTCAATACTTTGATAGTGAAACGGGACTGCACTACAATACGTTCAGATTCTATGATTCCGAGGTTGGGCGTTTCATTACCCAAGACCCCATAGGGTTGGGTGGTGGCATTAATGTTTATTCATATGCTACAGATCCAATTCAAGAAGTTGACCCGCTAGGATGGTGCTCGACAAAGCTGGACAACAATATGGGGGCCAGGAAGGGTGATGGCATGGCGAATCATCACCTCATCCCTGAAGGAATCATGAAGAAGCCGCGTTATGCAAAAATGTTTAACAAGCTTCGATCAATGGGCTTTGGCGACGACGGCGCATCCAATGGAATATTCTTGCCTGGTAGCAAAAAACTGACGGAGAAAATTGACCTCCCAGGGCACTGGTCTAATCATGCTGAATATACAAAAGTAGTGGAGACTAAAGTCTCGGCTTTGAATGATGCATTTAGGGCTGGCAAAGTTTCTGATACTCAGTTGGTGCTGGGTATTGGAAAGATTCAGAATTTCGCAAGAGAAAATCTCATGAATAATAATTTTGTAGTAGATGCTGTCACTGGGAGGCTTTTGTGAGCAGTTCCAAATATTACGTTATGCGATACTGCTCGCAGGATAGTGGCTGTCCTATTGTATTGTCGGGCTTTTTCAATTGTGATGAGTTTGAGTGGGATTCTTTCGAGCTCAATCCGATGGCGCTAAACATAGAGAACAGATATTCATTAGAGCTTTCTGGTTTGGAAATGTCGCTTGGTGATCTGGATTTTGACTATTACCAATTGGGTGAGACTTTTGTCTCCAAAAAATTTTTAGGTGTCTGCGATAAGCTGGGAGCAAAGTACAAGGCTATCCCATTGGAGATTTCCTTTGAGGGGGATTCTCGGAAAGATGAGTTTTTTATATTTCTTCCTGGTGAAAGCCTGGCGGCATTAGATAAAGCCAAGTCGGTATTTGAGGTATCTAAAGACATGGAGAGCGGCGTCGAAATTGAAAGTCCGATTTATCCAGGCTCTGTGAGTATTGATAGTATTAAGAAATTTGTCATCTCTCCAACGCTGGATGCGGATATTTTTAGATGTCAGGAAACTTTAGAGTTATTCTGCAGTGACAGCTTTAAGTCTGCTGCAGGCGATTTGAAGGGTCTTGCATTTGAGGCTATTGATGAACATTATACATACGACGCGTGGGCAGAATTAAATGATATTTGATTGTATTTTGAGTTGCTTGTAAGGTCAGTGTGAGATGCGGTTGTCAGATAGTTGGGAAGGCTCTTTAAAGCTGTGAGGCAACGTTGGTGCTATCTAAACTCAGGTGGCCCATTGTTCTGCTAGGCCTTACTGGAAAATTAGTGCAGCGAGCACAACTCCGTCGCATCCAGTTGTGGAACTTGGCAGTTTAAGTTATCCCATAGATCAAGGCGAGTAGGGCAACATGGTCGGCCTGAGCCCGCCGCACGGCAACCGGCTCACGTTCCAGTACGACGAGTTCGCCCGCCTGCTCGAAGAAACCGACCCGCTGGGGCGCAAGATCCAGTACGAGTAC
>NZ_JBJJLN010000121.1:0-2039 GCF_046230725.1 Pseudomonas sp. KCJK9000
AGCGCCACCGGCCTTGAGCACCGCCAGCAGGCCGACCACCATTTCTACCGAACGCTCGGCGGCGATGCCCACCAGTACATCCGGGCCTACGCCCATGCCGCGCAGGTGCTGGGCCAGGCGGTTGGCTTGAGTGTTCAGTTCGGCATAGCTCAGGGTACGGTCGGCGAAGCTCAGGGCTGGGGCCTGCGGTTGACGGGCGACCTGCTGCTCGAACAACTGGTGCACATAGGGCGTGCCTGGGTAATTGCGCGCCGTGGCATTCCAACCGCTGATCGCAAGCGCTCGCTCGTCATCCTGCAGCATGGGCAAATCGCCCATACGTTGTGTTGGACTGGCGATGATTGCTCGCAATAGGTTCTGCCAGTGCACGCCCATGCGCTGGATGCGCGGGGCATCGAACAGGTCGGTCGAGTAGATCAGCGATGCACTGAGGCCTTGCGGGTGTTCAGTACAATCCAAGCTCAGATCGAACTGCGCGGTGGGCATGGCCCACTGCATCTGCGCCACTTCCAAACCCGGCAGTTTCAGGCCTTCATCGATAGCCCCATCGCTCACCTGATAGTTGAACATCACCTGGAACAGCGGGCTGTGACTCAGGCTGCGCTCTGGCTGCAAGGCTTCGACCAGTTGTTCGAACGGCAGGTCTTGATGGGCCTGTGCCTCCAGGGACGCCTGGCGCACTTGTTTGAGCAGTTCGAGGAAGCTTGCTTGGTCATCGATGTCCGCACGCAGTACTTGGGTGTTGACGAAGAAGCCCAATAGGCGCTCGGTTTCGGCGCGGTTGCGGTTGGCCGAAGGCACCCCAACACGGATGTCTTGCTGGCCACTGTAGCGGTGCAGCAATAGCTGGAAGGATGCCAGCAACACCATGAACGGTGTGCAACCCTGGGCCTGGGCCAACTGCCGCACGCCTTGCAGCAGCGGCGGCTGCAATTGGAAAATCTCGCGGCTACCCTGGCTGCTGCGACGCGCAGGCCGCGGGCGGTCGAACGGCAACTCGAGCGGGCCTTGCTCGCCGACCAGCCGTTGCGTCCAATAGCTCAGTTGCCGCTCGCGCTCACCAGCGGCCAGCCATTGGCGCTGCCAGGCGGCGTAATCGGCATACTGAATCGGCAAGGGCGGCAGTTGAGCCGCATGGCCTTGGCAATGTGCCTGATAGAAGGTGATCAACTCGTCGACCATCAGCTGCATGGACCAGCCGTCAGAGACGATATGGTGCTGAGTCAACACCAAGACCCTGTCCGTCTCGCTCACCTCTAGCAGCGCTACCCGCAGCAAAGGGCCTGCCTCCAGATCGAACGGGCCGGTGGCCTCTGCCTCGATGGCAGCCAACAACGTCACCTCATCGGCGTGCAGCAAACTGCGCGTATCGACCGCCACAGCTCCAACGGGGTCGATACATTGGCGGGGCTGGCCATCGCCATCGATGAAAATGCGCGTGCGCAGCGTCTGGTGCCGTGCTGCAAGATCAGCGAAGGACTGGCGCAGGGCGTCAAGGTCAAGTGCCCCGCGCAAGCGCAACACGGTCACCATATTGTAGGCCGCGCCCTCCGGGTCCAGCTGCCAGAGCACCCACTGGCGTTGCTGGGCGTATGAGAGACGGGGCATTTCGCCGTCGGCCAGCGGCACGATGGGCAGGCGGCCCAGATCGATACCCTTCTCCAACAGGCGCTTGAACAGTGCCACGCGCTTGTCATGGCCTAGCCCGCTGATCCGCTGGACCAGCTCATTGCCCTGTTGGGTCCCTTGCTTAAGCATCAAATGCCTCCAGTTCGTCCAAGGCGTCAAAAATCGCGTCGTAGTCTTGCTCTAACGGGCTTGCTTGGCCTGCAACCAGGGCCGTCATGGCGGCAAGGTTCTCGGCAAGGTAGGCGTGCTGGATCGGCAACTCGATGGACAACTCGCTCTTGATCCGGGAAACCAGGCGCACCATCAGCAGCGAATGCCCGCCCAGCTCGAAAAAGTTGTCGTTCAAGCCAACCCGCTCGACCTTCAGCACGTCCTGCCAGATGCCGGCCAGGCGTTGCTCCAGTTCGCTC
>NZ_JBJJLN010000122.1:0-1973 GCF_046230725.1 Pseudomonas sp. KCJK9000
TTTGGTGCCCGACCTTTAAGCCAACCTTTATCATGAGAAATCGCAATTGCCTCTGCCTTACCATAATCCCCCGAGCGCAACCCAAAATGTTTCTCAAATTGCGAAACAGAACCACCGTGAGGGAAAGTCGCTTCATGCGCTGAGGTCTTAACGAGCTGCATAGTCGACTTACCAGTTTTAGGATCAAAGTCGTCTACATGGTGCCATGTATAGTCATCTACTGCAGGATCAGAAGCTTTAATGCCAGCTTCTTTGAAAGCTTGAGTGAAGTCTCGACCTCTGGAACCTTGCATCGTTATCGTTACAATGTTTTTCTGGTTCCCAGTTACGGGAAATAAGTGTTCGTTATCAGCCTCCTCCAAAAAAATACTTTGTTATCTTATTTTAAATACTAAACCCATTCCGCTAGACCCAACTGGTGCAAGTGCCCGCTGCCGTTATACAAGTAGTTGAGCTTGCGCCCATCCATCGGGCCGCACTGGTGACAGCGGTAGATCGGATCATGAGTGTAGTCTAACAGCAGTGACGTAATCGTCTAGGTGGCGAGGAAATCCACCTCCGTTAGATCCAAGCGAACAACCAGGCTGCCCTGGTTGTTTGCTACCATTCATCCGAGAAAAACTATTAGAAAGGACAAGCTCACATATCACTCCGACCTTCAACAAAACAAATACCAATCACAGATTTATTCTGAAGCGACTCAGCTGCCCGATCCGACACCACAATGCGCGACATGCTTTCCAGTGCACGGAAAATCGAATGAGTTGGCTCGATATCCTGAAGAACGATTTTACTGAATCTTTTTGGTCCATCGGGTAATGATTTTATTAAGGGCTTATAAACGCACCTTTCCATATCAAAAGCGCTTTCCGACATCAAATAATTTACTGCATAATAATCATTATATAAATCCCCATTAATCGCAACGCACGCAGGAATAAACTGGATTTCGCTTTCAAGCCCCATCGCAACAAAAATATCAACAAGCCTTGACGTTACGATGTCAGGTCCATCACTAAAAAGATAATCAAACTTCCTAAACGCACTCAAACCAACTTTTTTATTGAGTGAAAGTCGAACAGACAAATCAGAACCTGAAATCAACTTACATTCTTGAAAGCTCAGGTGATCTATGCTGGACCCATGATCATAGGAAAGCCAATATTTTTCAGGATAACTATCCACAGGCTCGAGCAACTTCATTAACACGCCCCCCTCTAATTGAATTTTTATTAAGCTTTATTTGACCCTTGCGCAACCCCTGACGATTCTCACTAATAATATCATCAACAGCTGCCTTGTATTGGGCTTGCGTCCATTTTTCCTGGCGCCCGACTTTTTCCACCTCATTTAAACTTGCTTTTACATCGCGACTATACCCTGGATGGGATCCTCTATGAATAGTTCGTGTAGGATGAAACTCCTCATGCGTAGGGAGATATATTATATTATTCAACGCATGTATATTCATACCTAACGCTTTTAAAACAGGATGATTCACTAGTTGCTGTGGGATAGTATGGTGTTTTTGAAACCCTTCGATGCCCGGCATCGTGTTGTACGTTGCCAGCCCCATTGGGTTGATCCAGAGAATAGGGCTAGGAGCATATAAATAGAGATTAAACCCTCCTTCCAACCCAATTGGATCTTGCGTAGAGAACCTTCCGCACTCCGGATCATAGTACCGAAACGTGTTGTAATACAGTCCGGTTTCATCATCAAAGTGCTGTCCTTGGAAGCGCAGGTTCTGCTCGATCTCACTTATCGGCAGACTCTCTATTACGCCCCATGAGCGATACGTCGCCTGCCAAACGATCTCGCCATCACTGTCCGTCAGCTCCAGCGGCGTGCCAATCTGGTCAGTATGGAAGTAATAAACCTTCTGCTCCTCTCCTTCCGCCTGATCGACCTGCGCCAACGGCGCATAGCTCCCCGGCTCGTACAGGTACAAGATGCTTTGTCCTGGCGTCTCC
>NZ_JBJJLN010000123.1:0-1898 GCF_046230725.1 Pseudomonas sp. KCJK9000
AGGAAAAGCTGGCGTACACCTACGATGTGCTGGGGCGGCTGACGCAAGAAATCACGCCCGATGGCACGCTGGGCTACGAGTACGATCCGCTCAGTAACCTGACCACCCTGACTCTGCCGGATGGGCGCAAGGTCAACCACCTGTACTACGGCAGTGGGCACTTGCACCAGTTGAACCTGGACGGCCAGGTGATCAGCGACATGGAGCGCGACGACCTGCATCGTGAGGTCTACCGGACCCGAGGCAAGTTCACCAGTTGCTTTGGCTATGACGCCATGGGGCGCAAGGCTTGGCAGTACGCCTCGATGCTGCCAGCCGACAAGCTGTCGCAGGTGCACAGCACCTGCATCAATACCTCGTTGCTGGTGGAGCATGCCTACAACCCCTATACACCGCCGCTACCAATACGATCCGGCGGGTGAGCTGGTCCGCACTCTCGACAAGCTGCGGGGCGAGATCAAATACGAGTACGAAGCCAACGGGCAGTTATGCAGCCGCGATACCGGCTCGCTGGTGGGCAGTGAAGAGTTCCGCTACGACGCAGCCGCGAACCGTCTGGACTTCAATGCTCGGCAGTTCGACAAGGTCAAGGACAACCGGATCAAGCAGTGGCGCGATCAGGAGTACCGCTACGACCCGTGGGGCAACCTGATCGAGAAGCGCTCGGGGCACAGCAAGCTGCAAAATACTTTGCCTATGACTGCGAGAACCGGCTGGTTAAAGCTGAAACGTATGTCGGTGGCAGGCTGGAGAGCACCGGGCAGTACCGGTATGACAGCCTGGGACGGCGGGTGGCCAAGCAGGCGGAAATCAACGGCGAAGTCGAGCACAAGCGCTTTCTCTGGCAAGGGCTGAGGATGCTGCGCGAGGAGACGCCAGGACAAAGCATCTTGTACCTGTACGAGCCGGGGAGCTATGCGCCGTTGGCGCGGGTTAATCAGGCGGAAGGGGAGAACAGAAGCTTTACTACTTTCACACGGACCAGATCGGTACGCCGTTGGAGCTGACGGACAGCGATGGCAAGATTGTTTGGCAGGCGACGTATCGTTCTTGGGGAAAGATAGAACAGCTGGCCGTCAACCAAGTTATGCAGCACATGCGCTTTCAAGGTCAATACTGTGACCTTGAGACGGGGCTGCATTACAATACGCACAGATATTATGATCCGCAAGTTGGCCGCTTCGTAACGCAAGATACGTTGAGTGTCGACGGCGGAATGAATCTCTATGGCTATGTTTTAAATCCGATTCTATGGTTGGACCCACTTGGGTTGTCCTGTGGGTCCGATGCGAAAAAACTTGCAGACAGTGTCGGTAGCAAACCAGTAGGTGGAGGGCAGTATGATGCGCATCACATCATAATGTCTAACTCAAAGGACATCAGAATGATTGCCTTGAGGAAACAAATGAAGGAGCTGGGGATCGATATCAATAATAGAAAAAATGGTATTTGGTTGCCAAATACAGAGTCTGCTAGAGTTCCCGGAACACTAGCAACGCCACACAAGGACGCCGGAATACATGGGAATGCCTACAAACAGCATGTGTATGATGCATTGGCAGGTAAAACCACGAAGAAAGATTTTTTGAGTGGGCTCGCTGAGCTCAAAGAGCAATTAAGTAGCGGTAAAACTTTTGCTGTGAGGAAATAGCTATGATTCCCGATAAATTTAAGGAATTGCTTGAGAATTTAAGGTCTAAACTTGAAGAGGGTCTTCCTGAAAGCGCAGGTGTGCAGTGTGTAAATGGTGAGGAAGTAAAGTGGGCAAAGGGTCCAAGTTTTTCTATCATGCCTTATGGGTTGGAACTTGCCGGGGTGACTCCGTGCCCACTCCTCGATTCTGAACCCAAGAGCAAAAAAAACTGCTTTAAGTTTTATTGCTCTGAGGAGGGTGAATT
>NZ_JBJJLN010000124.1:0-1825 GCF_046230725.1 Pseudomonas sp. KCJK9000
GTCTTGACGTCTACTGCTACCCCTAGCACCTCAGATAACTCTTCACACAATCTACCGATCGTTATGAGGGTGCAGCGCCCAGCTCCACGCTCGACCAAGACATCAAGATCAGACCCCTCATGATCCTCACCCCGCACCACTGAGCCGTATATTTTTGGATTGCTAAACCCATGCTTATCAACTATTAATCTGATAATAGCATGCTTGTCTTTAATAGCATCCGAAGGTCTCATGGCAAATTTCCTCCATCGCGGACAGGTTATTACTACCACGTCTCCAAGAAAATTTCAACTCCGCGACGGGATGGCTTGACGACTATTAAATTGATAGCTAGATATTGAGCATGTACGATATTACACTGCTGGATTATCGAACATCAACGATGTGCTTGCGCTCGCGAAGACCAGCAACGGCATCATTACTACACGTAGCGGAGGGCTAATTTCGACAAGAGGCACAGAAGTAAATTTTATATTGAGCCACTCTAGTGTTTGACTCATGAGCTTTTAAATAAAATTGTCTAGGGCACTATTTTTTCTGGCATTAGAATATCCACGCTCAGCACACAACCGAACTGTATTGGACAGCATATTATGTTACCACCTCATCCATCGCTATCAGCACCGTTCCTAAAGCCAAAGGGCATATACCCAGTTGAAAATATGCCCCCCTACGACCCTTGTTGGTGCGGCTCAGATAAAAAGTGGAAGTGGTGTCACAAAGACCGTGAAAAGCGTACCCCTATAAAAATTGGCCGACTGCTGTATGAAATGCGCGAAAAGTACTCACTAGGGTATTGCTGCCATCCAGATGCGGGAACTCATTCTTGCAGCCAGAAAATTATTCGTGCTCATACGATCCAGCGCAAAGGAGGCTTAGCTGAAGTTGCGGAAGACGGTCACGTGATGTCTGTTAAGGCTGGCGTCGAAGCGATTTTTGACAATGAAGGCCGAATTGACCCTATACTGGATGGTGTTCGTGGAGCATCTACCTTTAACGGCTTTTGCAATCATCATGACACGACACTTTTCCGCCCCATAGAGAACTGTAGTTCGTCATTATCAGCCGAAAGCATTTTTCTTTTAGCGTTTCGTGCCATTGCATATGAACTCTATACCAAGAGAGCTGCATTGCAAGCGGTGCCGATTCAACAACAGATGGATTTTGGTGCCCCTTTCGAAATACAAGCCGCAATTCAACAACACCTACACTATAATGCTGTAGGTATGAAACGAGGCCTGGCTGAATTAGAGTCCCTTAAAAATTGCTATGACAGTGCTTATCACCGGAAAGATTTTTCAGACTTTTCTGTTTACGCAGTCGAATTCTCGAAAATTCTTCCAGTAGTCGCAAGTGGAGCTTTCTATCCTGAAGTAGACTTTTATGGAAATCAACTGCAGAAACTTGGAAGAGGTAGTGCAGAGTTTCAGCAGATTGCATTCAATCTCACTACATTAAATGGAACAACGGTCGCAGCCTTTGGCTGGTTGGGAAGAAAAGATGGGCCGCCGGCGGCATTTGTCGAATCCTTTAAAAATCTATCTGACTCGGAAAAATCAACTGCAGTGATACAGCTTGCATTCGAACAGCTTGAAAACACTTACATGCGCCCTTCTTGGTGGTTAGGACTTCCTGAGGAATGGCGTAATTATGCGATATTAAAAATTAAATCTGGTACAGGTTTGGCTGGCATACGAGGGGTTGAAGCGCTATCAAGTCGACCATATCAATTTTCTGAGGTAGGCATACGCTCTGACTTTTATTCATGACGCTCAAAACCTCAACCTCAAACACGGAAACTCCGTAAAACTGAATTCACCTTCCG
>NZ_JBJJLN010000126.1:0-1673 GCF_046230725.1 Pseudomonas sp. KCJK9000
AGCAGGCGGGCAAACTCGTCGTACTTGAAGGTCAGGCGATTGCCATCTGGCAGGTCTAGGCCGACCATGTTGCCCTGCTCGTCCAGCTCGATGGCGTAACGCTCGCCACCGTAATAACGGCTGGCGATCACGCGGTGGTCGGCGTTGTACTGCACTTGCAGTTCGCGGCCGAGCACGTCGGTGGCCCAGCTGGTGCGGGCATCGAGGTCGTAGCGGAAATGGTAGTGCTCGCCATCGCTGGTCCATTTATCTACCACGCGTGGTTTATCGCCGAGGGTTTCCCAACGGTAGTGGCAGCCCAGGCCCAGGCGTTGCTGTGGGTGACCATCAGGCCTTCGGCGTATTTCGGGGGTTTAACCCCGAAATCCAAGCTAGTACATTTTTAGAGAGCCACAAACTCGTACCGAAAAATAACAACTACGAAGCACTCCGAGCAATAAGTGCCAGTTTAATAATCTACATCACACGAGTTTTACCAACTTAAACAGCTGGTCAGCATATTGTTTCGCTCGAGGGATTCTCGAAAGCTTAAGATATTCTAGTAGTTGCTCGCGACCAGACTTCGCCAATACATACTCAATGAGATTTGTCAACAGAAACCCTTGCGAGTACTTTCCAACTGAAAGGATCTTGCTTTTTTCGTCCTCTGAAGGTTCTGCTCCAGCGGGGTATTCCTCCTCATCCTCTTCTTCAGCGGATAATGCCCGGAATTTAGAAATAGAATATCCCCGTAACAGGTCGAATTTATCAGTTAACGCTAACATTAACTCATCAATATCGACTTTTGCCCTTGCAACCTTAGCAGAGTCAAGCCTAGCAAATACCTCCGTGTATTCCGACTCAACCTCAATATGTAAAACATCAATAAGCTCCGAGAGCAATTTTTTATAAATGGGCGATCCCACTATACGCTCCGCCAACAAACCACTGTCGACCACCATACATCAACTCCTTTTATTACCCTAATCAGATCCGATCCTACATGCCTAAAGTGATCGACAGCCTCGTGCTCCCAAGGAGTAAGCGCAAGCAAATTAGACGAATCATGAACTCCCTCCCCACCCACTCGCTGAGGGATATCATTATGATGAAGTTCTAAAGTATATTCTCTTATTGATATCTTATCTGTTTTACGAGAAATCACTTCAACCGTCATCTTGGTCGCCTTCCCCTCAGCCATACGCACCAGATTAGCAGGTGAATAAGTCCGACTAGGTGCTTTGGCTTCAGCTTTCCAATAATTTTTTCGTGCAGTACTCCAACATTCCCATCCCCATGGGTCAATCCAACCTATTGGATTTTGACCATAGCGAGAAAGATTTAGCCCACCATCTAAACCAATAGGGTCCTGAGAAACATAACGCCCTACCTCAGGATCGTAGTGACGGAAAGTGTTGTAGTGCAGTCCCGTTTCGTTATCGAGATACTGCCCGTGAAAACGCAGATTCTGCTCGATTTCGTTAACGGCCAGCTGCTCTACTGAACCCCACGAGCGATACGTCGCCTGCCAGACGATCTTGCCATCGCTGTCAGTCAGCTACAACGGCGTGCCAATCTGGTCCGTGTGGAAGTAGTAGAGTTTCTGCTCTTCACCCTCTGTCTGATCGACCCGCGCCAACGGCGCATAGCCCCCCGGCTCGTACAGGTACAAGATGCTTTGCCCAGGCGTCTCT
>NZ_JBJJLN010000127.1:0-1547 GCF_046230725.1 Pseudomonas sp. KCJK9000
GTATAAAGGGATTCGAACCCACGTCAAGTCATAATCGTATGAAATCATGCACCGCAGCGAAAATCGTCAGGCAAGACACCTTGCGCCCTCCCGCAGGATTTGCGCACTATATTGCACACCCTGTGCAGCTCAAAGGATTGTCGCCCTGAAATGAACACCGCAGCCCGCAGCATGGCCAGCACCCTTTTCCCCATTGGCCTGCTGCTTATTGCCATGGCCTCGATCCAGTCCGGAGCATCCCTGGCCAAGAGCATGTTCCCGCTAGTCGGTGCCCAAGGCACCACCACTCTGCGGTTGATTTTCGCCAGCATCATCATGCTTCTGATACTGCGACCATGGCGCGCGCGCATGACCGGCAAGACGCTGCGCAACGTCATTATCTACGGGATGTCTTTGGGCGGCATGAACTTCCTCTTCTATATGTCGCTGCAAACCACGCCACTGGGCATTGCCGTTGCCCTGGAATTCACAGGCCCATTGGCTGTGGCACTGTTCGCCTCTCGCCGTGCGTTGGATTTTCTGTGGATCGCTCTGGCGGTGGCCGGCCTGTTGCTATTGCTGCCAGTAGGGCATGGCGGACAGCCGCTGGATGTATTGGGTGCTGCGTACGCGCTGGGTGCAGGTGCCTGCTGGGCACTCTACATTTTGTTCGGCCAGCGCGCAGGCGCTGAGCACGGCATCCAGAGCGCTGCCTTGGGGGTGGTGGTTGCAGCCCTGTTCGTTGCCCCCATAGGCATCATTCATGCTGGCAGTGCACTGCTGAGCCCTGCAATCATTCCTCTGGCCTTGGGCGTCGCCATTCTCTCGACTGCACTTCCCTATAGCCTGGAAATGGTTGCCCTGACTCGCATGCCAGCTCGCACCTTCGGCACCCTGATGAGCATAGAGCCGGCGATTGGTGCTCTTTCAGGCCTGTTGTTCCTGGGCGAAGTACTGAGCGCAACTCAGTGGCTGGCGATCCTCGCCATCATTGCGGCCTCGGCTGGCGCTACGCTGTCGATGCGGCGGGAAGCCAAGCCAGCCATTGTCGCGGACTGATTTGAGAATCAGCTTCATTTAGCTGTTATTAAACATTGTCCTCATCAGCCTCCCTCATTAAGCTGTAACCCGATCATCATCTTTACGCTATCTACTTGAGCGAACACGGAAGTCGAGGAAAATTCAGGAAGAACCAAAGCGATAACGCCAGGGTCACAGTGCTGATGGGCCCTGCATTTAAGGACAGGAATGAAACGTATCATGATCATCCTGGCTGTCCTGGCCATTGCTGGATGCGCCGCGACCGCCAAGACTGAGGTCAGGAAAGGAAAAAAGGGCGTGCATATCAATTGCTCCGGCCTGTCTTCGTCATGGGACAAGTGCTACAGCAAGGCGGCTGCCTCCTGCAGCTCGCGCGGTTACAAGGTGGTTGCACGCTCAGGCGACGCTGACGAAGAGGCAGGGGATTACCTCTTCGGCATCAATCCCGCTGGCTACACCAGCCGCAGCATGATCGTCATCTGTAAGTAAGAGAGGGCAGCACGCAAGCTGCCCTTTTTTGTTCATAG
>NZ_JBJJLN010000128.1:0-1311 GCF_046230725.1 Pseudomonas sp. KCJK9000
GTCAACGGCCTGCAGCGGGTATCCGCTGGCAGCGTGTTTGGCGCTTTGCCGCTGAACGTTGGCGACCAGGCCGACGACAAGCGTCTGGTGGACTCCACCCGCTCGCTGTTCAAGACTGGCTTCTTCCAGGACATTCAGCTCAACCGCGACGGTAATGTACTGATCATCAACGTGGTCGAGCGCCCGTCGGTGTCGAGCATCGAGATTGAAGGCAACAAGGCGATCAGCACCGACGACCTGATGAAGGGCCTGAAGCAGTCGGGCCTGGCTGAGGGCGAGATCTTCCAGCGTGCCACCCTCGAAGGCGTGCGCAACGAGCTGCAGCGCCAGTACGTTGCCCAGGGCCGCTACTCGGCCGAGGTGGACGCCGAAGTGGTGCCCCAGCCGCGCAACCGCGTAGCCCTGAAGATCAAGATCAACGAAGGCACCGTCGCTGCCATCCAGCACATCAACATTGTTGGCAACACGGTGTTCAGCGACGAAGAGCTGCAGCAGCTGTTCGAGCTAAAGACCACCAACTGGTTGTCGTTCTTCAAGAACGACGACAAGTACGCCCGCGAAAAACTGTCCGGTGACCTGGAACGCCTGCGTTCCTACTACCTGGACCGCGGCTACATCAACATGGACATCGCCTCTACCCAGGTGTCGATCACCCCGGACAAGAAGCACGTCTACATCACCGTCAACGTCAACGAAGGCGAAAAGTACACCGTTCGCGACGTGAAGCTGTCGGGTGACCTCAAGGTGCCGGAAGACCAGGTCAAGTCGCTGCTGCTGGTGCAGCCTGGCCAGGTGTTCTCGCGCAAGGTGATGACTACCACCTCCGAGCTGATCACCCGTCGCCTGGGCAACGAAGGCTATACCTTCGCCAACGTCAACGGCGTGCCGCAGCCCAACGATCAGGACCATACCGTCGACATCATGTTCGTGGTGGACCCTGGCAAGCGCGCGTACGTCAACCGTATCAACTACCGCGGCAACACCAAGACCGAAGACGAAGTGCTGCGCCGCGAGATGCGCCAGATGGAAGGTGGCTGGGCGTCGACCTACCTGATCGACCAGTCCAAGACCCGTCTGGAGCGCCTGGGCTTCTTCAAGGAAGTCAACGTCGAAACCCCTGCCGTGCCAGGCACCGACGACCAGGTCGACGTCAACTACAGTGTCGAAGAGCAAGCTTCCGGCTCGATCACCGCCAGTGTCGGTTTCGCCCAGAGTGCGGGCCTGATCCTGGGTGGCTCGATCAGCCAGACCAACTTCCTCGGCACCGGTAACAAGGTATCCATCGGCCTGACCCGTTCGGAATACCAGACC
>NZ_JBJJLN010000129.1:0-1300 GCF_046230725.1 Pseudomonas sp. KCJK9000
CACCTGTTCAGGTAGGCCGCTAGGCCTCAAAGCGCCCGATGCACCGCATCGGGCGTTTTGTTTTTCAGGGCCATATGGGGCCGTTCTGTGTTGTAGATCTGCACCGCCTCATCAACCATCTGCCTAGCTTGCTCAAGATCTTCAGGGCTGCTCAACAGCAACTCCATCTTGAGGATTCCGTTGATTCGCTCGGCCAGCGCGTTCTGGTAGCAGTCATACCCATCAGTCATGGAGCACTGAACATCGTGCCGTTGGTGCAGTGACTGGTAGAGCGCCGAGCAATATTGGATGCCTCGATCCGAATGGTGGACTAATGGCTGGCGACGACGTCGCTTTCGTAGTGCCTGCTTGAAGGCTTGCGCCACTGACTCGGCATGCAGGCTTTCATGGACGTGGTGGCCAACAATTTTCCTGGAGTACGCGTCCGTTACCAGGCTCAGGTACAGCGGGCCGTTACGTGCGGGCAGGTAAGTAATGTCGGCAACCCAGACGTGCTCCGGCCTTGTTGGAACGACTTGGCTTGGGCCGGGCTTGAGTAAGTTGGGATGGCGGTAGAAGCGATGAAAGCTCTGTGTTGTCTTGTAGTATGCCCGCTTGGGCAGTACCAGCAAACGGCGCTCTCCCAAGACCTGGAACAGCCTATCTCGGCCGATCTGGAATCGTTTGTCAGGCTGGCAATGCAGCAGATAGTGCAGCTTGCGTGTACCCAGACGAGGCTGGCGCATCCGGACTTGCTGAACAAACTTAACCACCCGGTCTGCCTGGCGCTCTTTGCCATCAGCAGCTCGGTTGCGCTTGTAGTAAGCCTGACGACTAATGCCTAGAAACTGACAAGCCCTGGCAATGCTCAGTCCTGCGACTTGGCCTTGCGAGAGGACTTGCCGGATCGCTTTTTTACGACCGAGACACCATAGTCATTTTTCAGAACATCAACGACCGTTTCAAAAAACTGGGCCTTCTGGCTCATCAGCTCAAGCTGCTGCTCAAGCTCTTTGATCCGCTGCTCTGGAGTAAGCGTTTTGGGGTCAGACATCGCGCAGCTCCTCTCGGCCCGAATCGACGCCCCTTGGCTCCAATCCTGCCGACCATGCTTACGCAACCATACCAGAACCGTAGTTTTTCCTTGGATGCCGTACCGCTCCCGAGCCTGGGTGCAGGTCAGTTCACCTTTTTCGACCTGATCAACGACCGCCAATTTAAAAGACAGTGAATAATCACGCTGTGTGCGCTTTACACCTTGCTCCATCTGACTCTCCGGAAATTCGGGATGGGAGGTGTAAACCTTATTCAGGACGGGACA
>NZ_JBJJLN010000130.1:0-1140 GCF_046230725.1 Pseudomonas sp. KCJK9000
GGTGACAGGTGCGGTCAGCACCACATTGAACGTGCCATCGGCCTGAACGGTGCCGGTGCCGATCACCTGGCCTTGGTCATCCAGCACTTTGACCGTCGCGCCCACTTCGCCACGGCCCGATACCAGGCGGCCGTCGCCGCTGATGGCCAGGTCGCTGGCAGGTTGTGGTGGTGTGGTATCGGTGCCGCCGTCGATGTCCGGCGCAGTGACGGTGCTGGCCGCAGAGGCATTGCCAGCCGCATCGGTAGCCGTGACTTGTAAAGACTCGCCGTCCACCTGCGGGGGCGCGAGGCTGATGCTGAATACACCGGTCGGGCCCACCAGGGCGGAACCCAGCACGGTGGTGCCGTCAGCAGCCAGAACCCGCACGGTGCTGCCAGGCTCGGCCCGGCCGGTGACGAGGGTGCCGTCTGCGCTGACCTCAAGCTCGCTTGGCGCTGTGGGGGCGGTGATGTCGGGTGCGCCGATCTGCGTGGGCAGCGACGATGTGCCGAGGCTGTCGACGGCGGTGACGTCCAGCAGCTGGCCGTTGGCCTGCGCCGGGTTCAGTGGCACGGTGAAGGTGCCCTCGGCCCCTACCACCACGCTGCCCAGTAGCGTGCCGTCGGCGCCACGCACCTCCACCCGGGTGCCGGGCTGGGCGCTGCCACTGATGCTGGTGCCATCGGCTGCGATATTCAGGTCGGTTGGGCTGGTTGGGACGCCGGTCAGGGGCACATCGTAGTCTACGGCGGGCGATGCATTGCCGGCAGCATCGGTTTGCACCACGCTCAGTTGCGCGCCCGGTGCCACGGCAGGGGCCAGGTCGACGATGAAGGTGCCGTTGGCGCTGACTATTGCACTGCCCAGCAGGTTGCCATCGGCATCGCGCACTTGCACCGTGGCCCCGGCTTCGCCACGGCCGGCCAATTGCAGCCCGTCCGGCCCTACCGCCAGGTTGGTGACGGCGGCAGGTGCAGTGATATCCGGAGCGTCGAATTGCAGCGGCGCCGAGGTGTTGCCAGCGGCGTCGACCAGGCGCACGTCCAGTGCTTGGCCATTGGCCTGGGCCGGCGACAGGGTGAGGCTGAAGGTGCCATCGGTCCCCACTTGGCCGCTGCCAACCAGGTTACCGGCGGCGTCACGCACCTGCACCGTAGT
>NZ_JBJJLN010000131.1:0-881 GCF_046230725.1 Pseudomonas sp. KCJK9000
GCCGTCAGGGTTACGGTGCTGGTGTCGATGCTGTCGGTCACGGCGGTTACCGCCGGGGTTGGGCTGACGCTCAGCTTCTCGAAGTCACCGCCGGTGGTGCCGGTGATGGTCGTGCTGACGCTGCCGGCATCGACGTACACGGTGTTTTTCGGTGCATCGACAGTGACAGTACCTTGGCTCTGGCCCTTGGCGATATTGATGACTGCACCATTGCTCAGGGTCACCGTCATCGCGCTGCCGGCCGGGTTGGTCAGCTTGGCGGTGTAGGTGATCTGGCCGCCTTCCTGGACGGTACCGGTGGCGCTGAGGCTGACGGTAGTGGTGTCCAGGTTGGCAGGGTTGTCGGTTACCGTGGTGGTCGGTGTACCGGTGGTGACCAGTTTTTCGTAGTTGCCGCCCGTCACGCCCGTGATGCTGTTGGTCAGCGTCGGGTTGGTGGCATATACGTTGTTAGGTGCCACGAAGTCCACGGAGCCGGTGGTCTGATTCAGGCCAATGGTGATGCTTTGCCCGTTGGCCAGAGAGATCACCAATGGCGAACCAGTGACCGGCGCGCTGACGGTGGCGGTGTAGGTGACCACTCCACCCTCGACGGCCGATGGCGTGGCGCTCAGGGTCACGGTGCTGGTGTCGATGGTGTCGGTGACCGAAGTTACCGCCGGCGTCGAACTGACGTTGAGCTTCTCGAAGTCACCACCGGTCGTGCCGGTGATGGTCGCTTCAACCTTACCGGCGTCGACGTACACGGTGTTTTTCGGTGCGTCGACGGTGATGGTGCCTTCGCTCAGGCCCTTGGCGATGGTGATGACCGCACCATTGCTGAGGGTGACCTTCATCTCACTACCGGCTGGGTTGGTCAGCTTGGCGGTGTAGGTGATTTG
>NZ_JBJJLN010000132.1:0-823 GCF_046230725.1 Pseudomonas sp. KCJK9000
GGTCAACGCCAGCTCCGGCTCAGTTGACTACGTCGCACCGAACAACGTCTACAACACCAACACGCCGCTGACTAACAGCATCACCAACGTCACCGGTGGCAACTACGAGAAGCTGGAAACGGCTGGTAACCCGACCACTTCGGTTACCGATGATCCAGCCAAGCTGGACACTACCGGCGTGAGCCTCACCGCTACAGGCACCGTTCAAGAAGGCGGCCAAATCACCTACACCGCCAAGCTGACCAACCCAGCCGGCAGCGAGATGAAGGTCACCCTCAGCAATGGTGAAGTCATCACTATTGGCAAAGGTTTGACCGAAGGCTCGATCACGGTCCCAGCGCCAGCAAACACCGTGTACGTCGACGCCGGTAAAGTCGAAGCGACCATCACCGGCACGACTGGTGGTGACTTCGAACGCCTCAACGTCAGCGACACCCCGGCCGTCACTAGTGTTACTGACTCGATCGATACCTCGACTGTAACGCTGACCGCGACCCCAAGCGTGACCGAAGGCGGCACCGTGGTGTACACCGCAACTGTCAGCGCTCCGGTTACTGGTGCTCCGCTGGTGATCACTTTGGCTAATGGCCAGACCATCACCATCCCAGTCAGCGCCAGCTCCGGCTCAGTCGACTACGTTGCGCCAAACAACGTCTACACCACCAATGCCCCGCTGACCAACAGCATCACCAATGTCACTGGCGGCAACTACGAGAAACTGGTTACCACCGGTACTCCTAGCACCACGGTCACCGACGACCCGGCGAAGCTTGACACCACCGGTGTCACCTTGACGGCTACCAACACCGTCCAGGAAGGCGGC
>NZ_JBJJLN010000133.1:0-678 GCF_046230725.1 Pseudomonas sp. KCJK9000
TGCGGCGCCTGGTATTCGCGTGAGGACTGGCCCAGCTGCGGTTTGGGCAAGGCCTTGCGGTCGAGCTTGCCGTTGGGCGACAGCGGCATGCGCTCGAGCAGCACCCACTGGCTTGGCACCATGTAGTCCGGCAGCACGGCGGCCAGGTGCGCCTTGATCGCCGCCAGGCTGTCAGGCTGTTCAGCGACCAGATACGCCACCAGCTGTCCTTCGGCGGCCACCACCACCGCTTCGCGCACGTCAGCCTGCTCTTGCAAGCGCGCTTCGATCTCGCCCAGTTCGATACGCAGGCCGCGGATCTTCACCTGGTGGTCGATACGCCCGGCGTATTCGATCACCCCGTTCTCCCGCTGGCGGGCCAGGTCGCCCGTGCGGTACAGCCGCTGGCCTGCGCCAAATGGGCTGGTGACGAAGCGCTCGGCGGTCAGCGACGGGCGCCGGTGGTAACCGCGTGCCAGGCCAACACCGCCCAGGTACAGCTCGCCGGTCACACCGGGGCTGACAGGGTTCAGCTCAGCGTCCAGCACATAGGCCTGCAAGTTGGCGATGGGTTGCCCGATCGGCACGGTATCCTTGCCTTCTTCCACGCACGTCCAGTGGGTCACGTCGATGGCCGCTTCGGTCGGGCCATACAGGTTGTACAAACCGCTGTGCGGCAACAGCGCCAGGGTCTGGCGT
>NZ_JBJJLN010000134.1:0-665 GCF_046230725.1 Pseudomonas sp. KCJK9000
CGTTACGAGTACGACAAAGCCATCCGCCTGACTGCGCTGGTCAATGAGAACAACGCGACCTACAGCTTTGCCTATGACGCTTCGGACCGACTGAGTGAAGAAGTGCGGGTGGACAACCTGACCCGGCGCTTCAGCTACAACGTCGGTGGCCACCTCACCCGACTGGATGAAATCGGCTACGGCGAAAATGCCGAGCGCCCCGAGCGGCGCACGCTGTTCGAGCGCGACACCATTGGCCGGTTGGTCGGCAAGATCAATCTCGATTCCCAGCAGCAGTTCACGTATGACGAGGTTGACCGCTTGCTGAGCATCGAGCGGCAGCCCAGTGGCATGGGCAAGCAGCTTGGGGAACCGTCTGGACTTCAATGCGCGGCAGTTCGACAAGGTCAAGGGCAACCGGATCAAGCAGTGGCGTGATCAGGAATATCGCTACGACCCGTGGGCAACCTGATCGAGAAGCGCTCGGGGCACAGCAAGTTGCAGTACTTTGCCTATGACTGCGAGAACCGGCTGGTTAAAGCTGAAACGTATGTCGGTGGCAGGCTGGAGAGCACCGGGCAGTACCGGTATGACAGTCTGGGACGGCGGGTGGCCAAGCAGGCGGAGATCAACGGCGAAGTCGAGCACAAGCGCTTCCTCTGGCAGGGTTTGAGGATGCTGCGCGA
>NZ_JBJJLN010000135.1:0-643 GCF_046230725.1 Pseudomonas sp. KCJK9000
AGGAAAAGCTGGCGTACACCTACGATGTGCTGGGGCGGCTGACGCAAGAAATCACACCCGATGGCACGCTGGGCTACGAGTACGATCCGCTCAGTAACCTGACCACCCTGACCCTGCCGGATGGCCGCAAGGTCAACCACCTTTACTACGGCAGCGGCCACCTGCACCAGCTGAACCTGGATGGCCAGGTCATCAGCGACATGGAGCGTGATGACCTGCACCGTGAGGTGTACCGGACGCAGGGCAAGCTCACCAGTTGTTTCGGTTACGACGCCGTGGGGCGCAAGGCCTGGCAGTTTGCTTCGACCTTGCCGGCCGACAAGCTGTCGCAGGTGCACAACACCGGCATCAACACTTCACTGCTGGTGGAGCATGCCTACAACCCGATTCATCGCCGTTACCAGTACGACCCGGCCGGAGAGCTGGTGCGCACACTCGACAAGCTGCGTGGCGAGATCAAGTACGAGTACGAAGCCAACGGGCAACTGCGCAGCCGTGATACCGGTTCACTGGTGGGCAGCGAGGAGTTTCGCTACGACCCGGCGGCGAACAGGCTGGACTTCAATGCGCGGCAGTTTGACAAGGTCAAGGACAACCGTATCAAGCAGTGGCGGGACCAGGAGTATCGCTACGATCCTTGGGG
>NZ_JBJJLN010000136.1:0-606 GCF_046230725.1 Pseudomonas sp. KCJK9000
GTGGCGGTGTACACCACGGTGCCGCCTTCGGTCACGCTTGGGGTCGCGGTCAGAGTCACCGTCGAGGTATCGATGGTGTCGGTGATAGCGGTCACAGCCGGTGTTGGGCTGACGTTCAGCTTCTCGAAGTCACCACCAGTAGCTCCAGTGACGCTCACACTCACATTGCCAGCATCGACATAGACGGTGTTGGCTGGTGCTGGAACCGTGATAGAGCCTTCGGTCAAACCTTTGCCAATGGTGATGACTTCACCATTGCTCAGGGTGATCTTCATCTCGCTGCCAGCCGGATTGGTCAGGGTAGCGGTGTAGACGATGCTGCCGCCTTCCTGGACGGTGCCAGTGGCGGACAAGGTGAGGCCAGTGCTGTCCAGCTGGGTCGGATCATCGGTAACCGAAGTGGTTGGGTTACCCGCGGTTTCCAGCTTCTCGTAGTTGCCACCGGTGACGTTAGTGATGCTGTTGGTCAGCGGTGTGTTGGTGTTGTAGACGTTGTTTGGCGCAACGTAGTCGACCGAGCCGGAGCTTGCGTTGACTGGGATGGTGATGGTCTGGCCGTTAGCCAAAGTAATCACCAGCGGAGCACCAGTAACCGGTGCGTTGACG
>NZ_JBJJLN010000137.1:0-589 GCF_046230725.1 Pseudomonas sp. KCJK9000
AATGGTCTGGCCGTTGGCCAGGGTGATCACCAGTGGGGCACCGGTAACAGGGGCGCTGACAGTGGCGGTGTACACCACGGTGCCGCCTTCGGTCACGCTTGGGGTGGCCGTTAGGGTTACGGTCGAAATGTCTATCGAGTCAGTGATTGATGTAACGGCAGGTGTGGAGCTCACATCAAGCTGCTCGAAATTGCCGCCGGTGGTGCTAGTGATAGTGGTGCTGACGGTCGAACCATTGTTGTAGACATCATTGGCCGGCGTCTGGAAGTCGACGCTACCGGTGCTCTGGCCAGCTGCAACAGTGATGGTCTGGCCGTTGGACAGGGTCACGGTCACCGGCGTCTGAGCAGTGTTGCTCAGCGTCACGGTGTAAGTGATCACGCCACCTTCGGTCACGCTTGGAGTAGCGGTCAGAGTGGCGGTGGTGGTGTCGACCGAATCCGCGATGACGGTCGTGGCCGGGGCTGGATTCGGCGTCAGCTGTTCGAAGTTGCCACCGGTTGCTGCGGTGATAGTGGTGTTAACGGTCGAACCGTTGTTGTAGACGTCATTGGCCGGCGTCTGGAAATCGACGCTACCAGTGCTCTGC
>NZ_JBJJLN010000138.1:0-530 GCF_046230725.1 Pseudomonas sp. KCJK9000
TGCAGCTCCACCGGCAGGGCTTCGCCGGAGCAGATGATCCGTTGCAGCGAGGTGCAGCGGGCGGCGTTTTCATCGCCGACAAAGGCCTGCAGCATCGACGGCACGAAGTGCAGCGTGCTGATGCGCTCGCGGGTGATCAGCTCGGCCAGGCGCGCCGGGTCGCGGTGGTCACCGGGCAGCGCCATCACCAGGCGCGCGCCTTCGCTCAGCGGCCAGAAGAATTCCCACACCGACACATCGAAGCTGAACGGCGTTTTCTGCAACACGCTGTCTGCGGCTGACAGCTGATAAGCCTCCTGCATCCAGGCCAGGCGGTTGTGCAAGGCGACATGGCGGTTGCCGGCGCCTTTGGGTTTGCCCGTGGAGCCGGAGGTGTAGATGACGTAGGCGAGGTTTTCCGGGTGCAGCGCTACGTTCAGGTTGCCGGCATCCAGGCCTTGCCAGGCCTCGGCCCGGTCCAGATCGAGCACGCTCAAGCCTTCGGGAATCGGCAGGCCTTCGCGCAGGTGCGACTGGGTCAACAGCAAGGC
>NZ_JBJJLN010000139.1:0-482 GCF_046230725.1 Pseudomonas sp. KCJK9000
CCACTGGGTCGCCTGACTGACATCAAGCGCGTAGTCAACAACGAAGCTGTCGAAACCCTTACACAGTACCGCTACGACGAACAGGGCCAGCTGACCACCGTCATCAACCGCAACGGCGACACCGTGCGCAGCTTCAGCTACGCCGAAGGCCTGATGGTGACCCACAGCAATGCCCTGGGCCTGGGCTGCCACTACCGCTGGGAAACCCTCGGCGATAAACCACGCGTGGTCGAGCACTGGACCAGCGATGGCGAGCACTACCGTTTCCGCTACGACCTCGATGCCCGCACCAGCTGGGCCACCGACGTGCTCGGCCGCGAGCTGGAAGTGCAGTACAACGCCGACCACCGTGTCATCGCCAGCCGTGACTACGGTGGCGAGCGTTACGCCATCGAGCTGGACGAGCAGGGCAACATGGTCGGCCTGGACCTGCCAGACGGCAATCGCCTGACCTTCAAGTACGACGAGTTTGCCCGCCTGCA
>NZ_JBJJLN010000140.1:0-470 GCF_046230725.1 Pseudomonas sp. KCJK9000
AATTCGTCGTACTGGAAGGCGAGCCGGTTGCCGTCCGGCAGGTCGAGGCCGACCATGTTGCCCTGCTCGTCCAGCTCGATGGCGTAACGCTCGCCACCGTAGTCACGGCTGGCGATGACACGGTGGTCGGCGTTGTACTGCACTTCCAGCTCGCGGCCGAGCACATCGGTGGCCCAGCTGGTGCGGGCATCGAGGTCGTAGCGGAAATGGTAGTGCTCGCCATCGCTGGTCCAGTGCTCGACCACGCGTGGTTTATCGCCGAGTGTTTCCCAACGGTAGTGGCAGCCCAGGCCCAGGGCGTTGCTGTGGGTGACCATCAGGCCTTCGGCGTAGCTGAAGTTGCGCACGGTGTCGCCGTTGCGGTTGATCACCGCGCTCAGCTGGCCGTGTTCGTCGTAGCGGTACTGTGTAAGGGTTTCGACAGCTTCGTTGTTGACTACGCGCTTGATATCAGTCAGGCGACCCAGTGA
>NZ_JBJJLN010000141.1:0-460 GCF_046230725.1 Pseudomonas sp. KCJK9000
TCGACAGCAACGGCATCACCCTGGGCAACAGCATCGAACTCAATGGCGCGACCTTGCGCGACAGCGTCGGCAACGCTGCCAGCACCGCCCTGGCGGGTGTGGGTGATACCAGCCTGGTGCGCATCGATGCCGTGCCACCGACGGTGGCCAGCGTGCAGACACCTGCCGATGGCAATTACCAGGCCGGCGATGTGCTGACCTTCACCGTCAACGCCAGCGAAGCCGTGCAAACCGGCGCACTGCCACCGCGTCTGGCGCTGGATGTGGGCGGGGTCACCCGTTATGCCAACTACGTATCTGGCAGTGGCACGTCCGCGCTGGTGTTCCAGTACATCGTCCAGGCGGGCGACAACGACAGCGATGGCATCGCGGTCAGCAGCCTCGACCTGCGTGGCGAACCGCTGACGGACCTGGCCGGCAATGACCTGAACCTTGCCTTGAACGGCGTGGGCAGTACTGC
>NZ_JBJJLN010000142.1:0-458 GCF_046230725.1 Pseudomonas sp. KCJK9000
GAGAAGAAGCTCGACAGTTTTCACTTTCACGATGAACTCGACGGTATCAATTACCGCGTGGTCCACCGCAGCGGCCTGGTCGAATGCCTGCAGGTCATCACCAGCAATCGTGTGCAAGTCGCCTTGCCGCATCGGGTGTATGCACCCTCCGGGCATTGGATCGAACTCAAATACGAGGGCAAGTACTTCGAGCACGTCTGCTTGTCCGAGATCGTCGACAGCACCGGCCAGCTATTACTGAGGGTGGATTACAGCAACCCCAGCCTGATCAAGCTCCACCTGCACCCGCAAGCCGGCCCAGACGGCTCGCCGTTGGCCACCTATCAGCTGCACCTGACCGATCGCGAAATGAGGGTGATCGAGCTGCCAACCGAGGACAAGGCCAGCTGGCGCCTGAGCTATGAAAACAGCCCGGCCACGCAGCACATGACCTGCCTGAAAACCATCGAAACCCCGAC
>NZ_JBJJLN010000143.1:0-448 GCF_046230725.1 Pseudomonas sp. KCJK9000
CTCGCTACCGGCTGGATTGGTCAGGGTGGCGGTGTAAACGATGCTGCCACCTTCCTGGACGGTGCCAGTGGCGGACAAGGTGAGGCCAGTGCTGTCCAGCTTGGCTGGATCGTCGGTGACCGAAGTGGTTGGGTTCCCAGCGGTTTCCAGCTTCTCGTAGTTGCCACCGGTGACATTGGTGATGCTATTGGTCAGCGGGGCATTGGTGGTGTAGACGTTGTTTGGCGCAACGTAGTCGACCGAGCCGGAGCTTGCGTTGACCGGGATGGTTATGGTCTGGCCGTTGGCCAGAGTGATCACCAGAGGAGTGCCGGTGACTGGCGAAGTCACGCTCGCGGTGTAGGTGACCACGCCACCTTCAACAGCGGACGGAGTGGCTGTCAGGGTCACCGTCGAGGTATCGATGGTGTCGGTGATAGCGGTCACAGCCGGTGCCGGGCTGACGTCG
>NZ_JBJJLN010000144.1:0-441 GCF_046230725.1 Pseudomonas sp. KCJK9000
TGAAAGCTTGTCTGCAGGCAAGGTTGAGGCAAACTGCCAAGCCTTGCGTCCCATGGCGTCGTAGCCAAAGCAACTGGTGAGTTTGCCCTGGGTGCGGTAGACCTCGCGGTGCAGGTCATCGCGCTCCATGTCGCTGATGACCAGGCCGTCCAGATTGAGCTGGTGCAGGTGACCGCTGCCGTAGTACAGGTGGTTGACCTTGCGCCCATCCGGCAGGGTCAGAGTGGTCAGATTGCTGAGCGGATCGTACTCATAACCCAGCGTGCCATCGGGCGTGATCTCTTGTGTCAGCCTTCCCAGCACATCGTAGGCGTACGCCAGCTTTTCCTCGGTCACCCCAAGTTGCTTGCCCATGCCACTGGGCTGCCGCTCGATGCTCAGCAAGCGGTCAACCTCGTCATAGGTGAACTGCTGCTGGGAATCGCGATTGATCTTGCCGAC
>NZ_JBJJLN010000145.1:0-433 GCF_046230725.1 Pseudomonas sp. KCJK9000
GGCGTTGACTGGGATGGTGATGGTCTGACCGTTGGCCAGGGTGATCACCAGCGGAGCACCAGTAACCGGGGCGTTGACGGTGGCGGTGTAAACCACGGTGCCGCCTTCGGTCACGCTTGGGGTCGCGGTCAGAGTCACCGTCGAGGTATCGATGGTGTCGGTGATAGCGGTCACAGCCGGCGCTGGGCTGACGTCCAGTTTCTCGAAGTCACCACCTGTGGTGCCGGTGACATTCACACTCACATTGCCGGCATCGACATAGACGGTGTTGGCTGGTGCTGGGACAGTGATCGAGCCTTCGGTCAAACCTTTGCCAATGGTGATGACTTCACCATTGCTCAGGGTGATCTTCATCTCGCTGCCAGCCGGATTGGTCAGGGTAGCGGTGTAAACGATGCTGCCGCCTTCCTGGACGGTGCCGGTAGCGGACAAG
>NZ_JBJJLN010000146.1:0-426 GCF_046230725.1 Pseudomonas sp. KCJK9000
ACCAGGCTCACCGCGCCCGGTCAGGGTAACGCCGTCGGCAAGGGTAAGGTCAGTGGGTTGCGCTGGGGGTTGCAGATCGGCGGAGGTCACCGAGCCTGGGGCTGACACATTGCCGGCAGCATCGGTGAGGGTTACCTGCAGGGTGCTGCCGTCTTTCACGGCTGGCGACAAGGTGAGTAGGAACGTGCCATCGGCACCCACCGTGCCGCTGGCAATCAGGTTGCCGCTGGCATCGCGCACCTGCACGGTAGTGCCGGCTTCCCCCCTTCCGCTCAGTTGTTGGCCAGCAACGCCGATGACTAGATTGGTCGGTGCCTCGGGAGGTGTGGTGTCGGGTGGAGTGCCGTCGTCAGGCGCGCTGATCGCCGCAGCCCCAGAGGTGTTACCAGCGGCATCGGTGGCGGTGACGCTCAAGGCCTGGCCATC
>NZ_JBJJLN010000147.1:0-400 GCF_046230725.1 Pseudomonas sp. KCJK9000
GCCTTCCTGGACAGTGCCGGTAGCGGACAAGGTGAGGCCAGTGCTGTCGAGCTTCGCCGGATCATCGGTAACCGAAGTGGTTGGGTTACCAGCCGTTTCCAGCTTCTCGTAGTTGCCACCGGTGACGTTGGTGATGCTGTTCGTCAGTGGGGTATTGGTGGTGTAGACGTTGTTCGGTGCGACGTAGTCGACCGAGCCGGAGCTTGCGTTGACCGGGATGGTGATGGTCTGACCGTTAGCCAGGGTGATCACCAGCGGCGTACCGGTAACTGGCGAAGTCACGCTCGCGGTGTAGGTGACCACGCCACCTTCAACAGCGGACGGAGTGGCTGTCAGGGTCACCGTCGAGGTATCGATGGTATCGGTGATTGCGGTCACAGCCGGCGCTGGGCTGACGTCC
>NZ_JBJJLN010000148.1:0-379 GCF_046230725.1 Pseudomonas sp. KCJK9000
CAACGTAGTCAACCGAGCCAGAGCTGGCGTTGACCGGGATGGTGATGGTCTGGCCGTTAGCCAAAGTAATCACCAGCGGAGCACCAGTAACCGGTGCGTTGACGGTGGCGGTGTAAACCACGGTGCCGCCTTCGGTCACGCTTGGGGTCGCGGTCAAGGTCACCGTCGAAGTATCGATGGTATCGGTGATTGCGGTCACAGCCGGCGCTGGGCTGACGTCCAGCTTCTCGAAGTCACCACCGGTGGTGCCGGTGACATTCACACTGACATTGCCGGCATCGACATACACGGTGTTGGCTGGCGCATCGAACGAAACGCTGCCTTCAGTCTGGCCTTTGGCGATGGTGATCACGGCACCATTGCTCAAGGTAACCGTCAT
>NZ_JBJJLN010000149.1:0-358 GCF_046230725.1 Pseudomonas sp. KCJK9000
CGTCGAGGTATCGATGGTGTCGGTGATGGCGGTCACAGCCGGTGCCGGGCTGACGTTCAGCTTCTCGAAGTCACCACCGGTGGTGCCGGTGACATTCACACTGACATTGCCGGCATCGACATAAACGGTGTTGGCTGGCGCATCGAACGAAACGCTGCCTTCAGTCTGACCTTTGGCGATGGTGATCACTGCACCATTGCTCAACGTAACCGTCATCTCGCTACCGGCTGGATTGGTCAGAGTAGCGGTGTAAACGATGCTGCCGCCTTCCTGAACGGTACCGGTGGCGGACAAAGTGAGGCCAGTGCTGTCGAGCTTCGCCGGATCATCGGTAACCGAAGTGGTCGGGTTACCCGCG
>NZ_JBJJLN010000150.1:0-354 GCF_046230725.1 Pseudomonas sp. KCJK9000
ATTGTCCGCCACTGGCACCGTCCAGGAAGGTGGCAGCATCGTCTACACCGCTACCCTGACCAATCCGGCTGGCAGCGAGATGACGATCACCTTGAGCAATGGTGCCGTGATCACCATCGCCAAAGGCCAGACTGAAGGCAGCGTTTCGTTCGATGCGCCAGCCAACACCGTCTATGTCGATGCTGGCAATGTCAGTGTGAATGTCACCGCCACCACCGGGGGTGACTTCGAGAAGCTGGACGTCAGCCCAGCGCCGGCTGTGACCGCAATCACCGACACCATCGATACCTCGACGGTGACCTTGACCGCGACCCCAAGCGTGACCGAAGGCGGCACCGTGGTGTACACCGCCAC
>NZ_JBJJLN010000151.1:0-331 GCF_046230725.1 Pseudomonas sp. KCJK9000
TACCCCAAGCGTGACCGAAGGCGGCGTTGTGACCTACACCGCCACCGTGACCGCGCCTGTGACTGAGAAACCGCTGGTGATCACTTTGGCTAATGGCCAGACCATCACCATCCCAGTCAACGCAAGCTCTGGCTCGGTCGACTACGTTGCGCCAAACAACGTCTACAACACCAATGCCCCGCTGACCAACAGCATCACCAATGTCACTGGCGGCAACTACGAGAAACTGGTTACCACCGGTACTCCTAGCACCACGGTCACCGACGACCCAGCGAAGCTGGACACCACCGGTGTCACCTTGACGGCGACCAACACCGTCCAGGAAGGTGGT
>NZ_JBJJLN010000152.1:0-329 GCF_046230725.1 Pseudomonas sp. KCJK9000
GGACAGCTTGTCAGCGGGCAAGGTAGAAGCAAACTGCCAAGCCTTGCGCCCCATGGCGTCGTAGCCAAAGCAACTGGTGAGTTTGCCCTGGGTGCGGTAGACCTCACGGTGCAGGTCATCGCGCTCCATGTCGCTGATCACTTGGCCGTCCAGGTTCAACTGGTGCAGGTGACCGCTGCCATAGTACAGGTGGTTGACCTTGCGCCCATCCGGCAGGGTCAGAGTGGTCAGATTGCTGAGCGGATCGTACTCATAACCCAGCGTGCCATCGGGCGTGATCTCTTTCGCCAGTCTTCCCAACACATCGTAGGCGTACGCCAGCTTTTCCT
>NZ_JBJJLN010000153.1:0-314 GCF_046230725.1 Pseudomonas sp. KCJK9000
TACCCGCACCTCTTCGCTCAGCCGATCCGAAGCGTCGTAGGCAAAGCTGTACGTGGCGTTGTTCTCGTTGACCAGCGCGGTCAGGCGGATGGCCTTGTCGTACTCGTAGCGTACTCGCTGCCCCTTGGCATCCTCGCGGCTGCTGGGCAAACCGCGGGCGGTGCGCATCAGGCGGGTGGTCTGGCCCTTGCCGTCGGTATGGCTGAGCACCTGGCCGTAGACGTTGTAGCTGAAGGTTTCATTGGTACCGTCGGGATGGATGATGCGCACCACTTCACCGTCCGGCTTGCGCTCCAGCGTGGTGGTCTGGTTCA
>NZ_JBJJLN010000154.1:0-306 GCF_046230725.1 Pseudomonas sp. KCJK9000
AGCCAGAAATCAACATTCGAACTGAATGTTCATTTCTGAATTCTGATCAAGTAGAGCAGAAGTGGTGGAGCCAAGCGGGATCGAACCGCTGACCTCCTGCGTGCAAGGCAGGCGCTCTCCCAGCTGAGCTATGGCCCCGTATTCTACGGCTGAACCATGTAATGGTAGGTCTGGGCAGATTTGAACTGCCGACCTCACCCTTATCAGGGGTGCGCTCTAACCAACTGAGCTACAGACCTATAACAAGGTTGCGTTACAGCATCGTCTTTTACAATGAATCAAGCAATTCGTGTGGGAGCTCATCAG